>JALVDG010000352.1 GCA_027009095.1 Thiotrichaceae bacterium | reverse complement strand
CATGGCAGATGGTTAATCGAACAAAGACAATGATGTCCGATGAGTTTGACTTTGGTTTTGCTATCGACTGGATGTTAAAAGACTTAAGCATTTGCTTTGATGAAGCAGAACAATTAAAGGTTGATTTGCCTTTAGCCAAACAAGTAAACGAAAATTACTTAAAATTAAAAGAACGTGGATATAACCGAGCCGATACATCTGCCTTGATTAAACAATTTGATAAATAAATATCATCTATAACAAACAATTAACTATTTCATTGATGCTTATCAATCATTTTAAAATCAAACTTTACTACTAAGTACCTATAAATATTAACATATTCTTATTTACCCTGATTTTATTCATACCCTCATAAATTTTACTGTATACCCTTGTATAATGACCTGAACTATAGGTATTATGCGAGCATGTAACTCACCTACTGAAAATAAAAATAGAGCATTTAAGTGCTATTTTTTTAATCTGATTTTTATAAATTCAGATTCGAGTTACTCTTTTGAATATGTAAAAAACCGAGGATGTAAAATGAAAAAAAATATAATTCTAGGACTAGCTATTACAGCAGCTATGTTCTCAACAACAGTATCTGCAAGCACTCTAGAAGACGTTAAAAAAGCAGGTGTTTTAAAATGTGGCGTAACCACTGGTCTTGCTGGTTTCTCTTCTCCTGATAAAGATGGTAACTGGACGGGTCTCGATGTTGATACTTGTCGTGCCGTTGCCGCAGCCGTTTTAGGCGATGCAAAGAAGGTTAAATTTAACCCCCTAACAGCTAAAGAGCGTTTTACTGCACTTCAGTCTGGCGAGATCGATATGCTTTCTCGTAATACTACTTGGACTTTAACTCGTGATGCTTCTCTCGGTTTAAACTTTGCTGGCGTAAACTATTATGATGGTCAGGGCTTTATGGTGAGCAAAAAGCTAGGCGTTAAAAGTGCGAAAGAATTAGATGGTGCTGCGGTTTGTATCCAAGCTGGTACAACAACTGAACTAAACCTTGCTGACTACTTTAAGTCTAACAATATGAAGTTCAAAGCAATCACATTTGATACATCTGATCAAACCATCAAAGGTTTTGAAGCAGGACGTTGTGACATGCTTACTTCTGATCAATCTCAGCTTTACGCATTACGCATTAAGTTAGCTAAGCCTGATGATGCGGTTGTATTACCAGAAGTTATCTCTAAAGAACCTCTAGGTCCTGTTGTTCGCCAAGGCGATGATCAATGGTTTAATATTGTCAAATGGTCTCTCAATGCAATGATCAATGCAGAAGAAATGGGCGTCACAAAAGACAATGTTAAAGAGATGAAAAAAAGCAAAGATCCTGCTATTGGACGCTTAATGGGTGGACAAGGTGAAAAGTTAGGTCTTGATGATGCTTGGTCTTACAATATCATCAGCCAAGTAGGTAACTACGGGGAGATATTCGAGAAGAATGTAGGTAAAGGATCTCCTCTTAAAATCGAACGAGGATTAAACGCACTTTGGAATAAAGGCGGCATTATGTACGCTCCTCCAATTCGTTAATATCACTAAAAGAGTCTGCTATTCAGACTCTTTTTTACTTATAGATTAGCAACTTCTAATTTCATTGGGACAACTAATCTATGGGAGACCTTTGTACGGAAGGATGACAAAAGAAAAAAGAGCGTAATTTTCCCTATTTTGTCTAAAAATGAAGGTAATAACCGAGCTATTAATCGATTTTTAGACAAAACAGGAGAAATTCAAGCCTTTTTATTCGTTAAAATCTTTCATGCAAAGATCTCTAATAAGTAATATCTTATTTTTCCCGTTGACTTATTCTAAAGTCACTCAAATTCCTTGCTATTTTAACTTAACGAGTACAGCAAAAAACGGGAAAACTAAGTCGTTAGCTTTTCTCTTCCTATCCATCTTTGTGGTATCTCGCTTATGGCTGAAAATAATACCCATTTAAAACCCAGCAAGCCCCCTATTTGGAATGACCCCAAATATCGATCTTTATTTTTTCAAGCTCTTTTAATGTTCGGGCTTGGTCTCTTTATTTATACCATTGTTCAAAATACGCTAACCAATATGGAAGCACGTGGAATCTCCACTGGTTTTGCTTTTATGTCGGAAAAATCAGGCTTTGATATACTACAATCTCTTATTCCATTTAACTCAGACTCCACCTACGGGCGAACCTTTATTGTCGGCATACTCAACACTTTATTAGTTAGTGCATTGGGTATATTTTTCGCCACTATTCTCGGTTTTCTTATTGGTGTTGCACGGTTATCTAATAATTGGCTGTTATCCAAAATAGCCACTGTTTATATTGAGACTTTCCGTAATATCCCATTATTAATACAAATTTTCTTCTGGTATATCGTCGTATTACGCGCCATGCCATCGGCTAGAAATAGTCATTCTCTCTTTGATAGTTTTTTCTTAAATGTACGCGGCTTGTATCTACCTGCCCCTGTGACAGAAAGTGGCTTTATATACACGGTAATTACCTTTATTATTGCGCTGATCGCCGTCTTTATCTTGAAAAACTGGGCAAAAAAACGTCAAGAGGCAACAGGTCAGCCCTTTCCTGTTTTACTCACCTCACTTGGCTTATTAATACTTGCTCCATTATTGGTGTTCCTTGTAACAGGTAGCCCATTAACATGGGATGTACCCGTACTAAAAGGCTTTAATTTTAAAGGTGGCATTAGTGTTATTCCTGAACTATTCGCCTTATTACTGGCTTTAACTATTTATACTGCCGCCTTTATTGCTGAAATCGTACGCTCAGGCATTAAAGCAGTAAGTCATGGGCAAACAGAAGCTGCTTTATCCCTCGGTTTAACGCCCTCACAAACGCTACGTTTTGTTGTTATTCCTCAGGCAATGCGCGTCATTATTCCACCGATGACCAGCCAATATTTAAACCTACTTAAAAACTCATCACTCGCTACTGCAATTGGCTATCCTGACCTTGTCTCTGTATTTATGGGAACAACCCTAAACCAAACAGGACAAGCAGTTGAAATTATTATGATGACAATGACAGTGTACTTGACATTCAGTTTACTAATTTCAGCCTTTATGAACTGGTATAACGCCAAAATGGCACTGACTGAGCGATAGGACTAATACTATGTATATAACCGATAAAATTCTTCCTGAATTACCCGCTCCTAGTAGCTCTAAAGGAGTACTTCATTGGCTAAAGACAAATCTTTTCTCTAGCCCTGTCAATATCCTAATAACTTTTTTAGGTTTGTTTCTTATTTATAAAATTGTACCACCTGCTATTCAGTGGGCATTTATTGATGCGACATGGGTTGCAGATACACGAGAGGAATGTCTAGGTGAAGGCAAAGGTGCTTGCTGGGCATATATCAGTAATCGCTTTGGACAAGTCATGTACGGTTTTTACCCTCCTGAGGAGTATTGGCGACCTAACTTAGCGGGTATATTATTAATATTGCTAACCAGCCTCCTGTTTATCAAGCAGATGCCAAAAAAGGTTTGGATTGGTGCTTTTATTCTGTTGGTGTTCCCTTTTATTGCCTACTTCCTCATTCATGGCGGATCATTTGGCTTATCAGAGGTAGGAACCGATAAATGGGGTGGCTTAATGCTCACCTTAATTATCTCTCTCGTTGGTATCGCTGCAGCTTTACCTTTAGGTATTATTTTGGCATTAGGACGACGTTCTACAATGCCAGTTGTTAAATCAATCTGCGTTATTTTTATTGAGTTTTGGCGTGGCGTACCGCTGATTACCGTACTGTTTATGGCATCGGTTATGTTACCTTTATTTTTACCTGAAGGTTCTGATTTTGATAAATTAGCACGCGCAATGATTGGTATTATTTTATTCCAAGCTGCCTATGTTGCAGAAGTTGTTCGTGGTGGCTTACAGGCAATCCCTAAAGGTCAATATGAAGCATCGGTAGCGATGGGTTTAAGCTATTGGAAAAGCATGAATCTAATTATTTTGCCGCAGGCGCTAAAACTGGTTATACCGGGTTTAGTTAATACCTTTATCGCCTTATTCAAAGACACAACCTTAGTATTAATTATTGGTCTATTCGACTTATTAGCCATTATCGAAAATGTATTAGGCTCAGACTCCTCATGGTTAGGATTCTTTACCGAAGGGCTTGTCTTTGCCGCTTTTGTTTTCTGGATATTCTGCTTTAGCATGTCACGTTACAGTATGGCACTCGAAAGAAAGTTAGACACAGGACACAAACACTAATCCTTTTATTTGCAAGGAAAGGCTGACTAAGAAACATATCTAAATCCCCTTTCCTTAAAAACGTAGCTGAGAAATATTATGAGCGAAGCAAACAAACAAACAGATCAAAAATTTGCCCTACAAATGATTAATGTGAACAAATGGTATGGCGACTTTCATGTCCTAAAAGATATTAACCTTGATGTAACGCAAGGCGAGCGTATTGTTATCTGTGGACCTTCTGGCTCAGGTAAATCAACTGTTATCCGTTGTATTAACCACCTTGAAGAACATCAGCAAGGACAAATTATTGTTGATGGTATCGAAATTACAGGTGATGTCAAACAGTTAGAAAAACTACGCACTGATGTCGGCATGTGTTTCCAACACTTCAACCTATTCCCACACTTAAGTATTTTAGATAACTTAACTTTAGCCCCAAGATGGGTAAAAAAGATACCCAAAGCAGAAGCCGAAGCAACCGCAATGAAGTACCTAGAACGCGTAAAAATACCTGATCAAGCCAATAAATTTCCTGGGCAGTTATCAGGCGGACAGCAACAACGTGTTGCTATTGCCCGTAGTCTTTGTATGGATCCTAAAGTAATGTTATTTGATGAGCCAACCTCAGCATTAGACCCTGAGATGATCTCAGAAGTGCTCGATGTAATGATAGAACTTGCCGATGAAGGCGGTATGACTATGCTGTGTGTCACACACGAAATGGGCTTCGCAAAACAAGTCGCAGATAGAGTTATTTTTATGGATGCGGGACAAATTATCGAAGAAAATACACCCAATGAATTCTTTAATAATCCACAATCAGAGCGTACACAATTATTCTTGAGTCAGATTATTGCACACTAGCTCATCACCATAAGCACAACCTATCTCTTTCTACTGCTGACAGTAGAAAGAGATAGTTCCAGAAGCTCAATATAGACACAATAATAAAAAATATGTCTCCCCTTCCACACAGTATTTCTAGCACCGATATCATAGCTTTTATTTGGTTTTTACTCTGCTGGAGCAGCTATTCTTGGCTAGGAAAATACTTTCAAGCACACAAAAAAAATTCACTTCATAGCTTTTCAAAAAGCTATCGTAATGAATGGATGCTACAAACATTAAAACGTAACAACCGTATTACTGATGCCGCATTACTCGCAAATTTAATGCGTAACGTCGCCTTTTTCGCCTCAACAAGCATCTTTATTCTTGGAGGGGTTATTGCCATTATTGCAAATGTCGATATTGCGATTAAGATGGTAAGCGATATTCCTTTTACACAAGAAGCTTCTACTGTTTTTTGGAAATTAAAACTCCTCCTTCTCGTATTTATTTTTATTTACGTATTCTTCAAACTCATTTGGTCAATCCGACAATTTAACACTTGCATTATTATTATGGGAGCTGCTCCTGAAATATTTCCCGATGAGGAAGAGCTACTACTGTATGCAAATAAGCTTGGTCTCGTTATCCACCGAGCAGCAACCCATTATAATGAAGGTATGCGTGGATACGAATACGGTCTTGCTATTCTTGCCTGGTTTATCCACCCTATTCTTTTTATTATTGCCACTTCTTTAGTTGTTATTGTTATTTATCGACGCGAATTTATTTCTCAAACTGTGCGAGCTATGCAAGAGTATTAAATTACCGAT
Organism: Thiotrichaceae bacterium; assembly: GCA_027009095.1. Taxonomy (GTDB): domain Bacteria; phylum Pseudomonadota; class Gammaproteobacteria; order Thiotrichales; family Thiotrichaceae; genus JAGLBW01. The sequence goes on along the minus strand of JALVDG010000352.1, from coordinate 2,299 downwards.
GTTACAAAAAACATTTATATTTTACGCTTTTATTCATAAATTGAGACTCCCCTTCTAATGATTGCTACCGCTTTAACCATAGCAGGCTCCGACCCTTCTGGAGGAGCTGGTATTCAAGCTGATTTAAAAACATTCTCCGCACGTAAAGTATACGGCATGAGTGTTATAACTGCGCTTACCGCACAAAATACAATGGGTGTAAATGGTGTGCATTTAATTCCACCTACCTTTGTGGCTGATCAGTTAAACGCTATTTTAAACGATATTCGTGTAGGAGCGATTAAAATAGGTATGATCGCAAATACCGAAATAGCGATAGCAATTGCCGATGTGTTACAGGTGCATAGCGAGATTCCGATAGTGATTGATCCCGTTATGATTGCTAAAGGAGGGCATTCATTGCTTGACGATAATGCTATCGCTGTTATCAAAAAACGACTTTTTCCATTAGCCAATATACTGACTCCTAACCTACCTGAAGCAGCTAGTTTATTAGATAAACAAACAGCAACGACGCGTGAAGAGATGGAACAACAAGGTCGTGCTTTATTAAAACTAGGATCTAAAGCAATCTTAATGAAAGGAGGGCATTTAGATGGGGATGATAGCCCTGATTTATTAATATCAGAGGCAGGTGCTAGATGGTTTGAAGGTCAGCGTATTGAGACTAAAAATACACATGGCACGGGTTGTACATTATCTGCAACATTAGCAGCAGAACTGGCGAAAGGAGAGAGTTTAGAAAATGCAGTGAGTAATGCGAAGAATTATTTACTGGCTGCAATAATGGCAGCAGATAGTTTAGATATTGGCGCTGGGCATGGACCCACTCACCATTTTTATAAACTTTGGGTTTGAATATATCCTGTTTTTAGAGTTCCTTAATCGGAATAGCTATTCCTAACCATTAGTCGGAAAGGTAGTTAGCTTAGTTTTTATTCACCAACTATTCAGTCGAAATTGTCTAGTATCTGTTCAAGCCTAAAGAATTTTAATTTCTGAAGCGATTTTTTTGTCATGCCTTTAAATAAGAGTGCTTGTGGTAAAGATACAAAAAAATCTAAAGGATAACTCTAAAAATTCATTATTTACTGAAGCGATGATGTTGTTTTTTATACCTGTATTGTCTTGCTAATAAGTGTTGAAGACTCAGGCTCTCGATTATTCTTTAAGTAGACTGAATAGAGGTATCTACGACTGGCTATTAGTCTTAATAAGACTAAAAAATCAATAAAATAACTATATCTATCAAGGGGTTTACTATGTTAAAACGCGCTATATATGCGGTAACTTTTGCAGCTGTTGCTGGTTCAGTGGTAATGGTGTCTGCGAGTAAGAATGAACCAATGCTTTCAAGCCATATGCAAGCATCAGTGGTTTCTGTTGATGCTAACGGCAAAGAAATAATGCGTAATATGAAAGAAGTGGCTCCAGGTCAAACCATTCAATATAAACTCACGTATTCAAACAATAGTGATAAATCATTCAAAGGATTAGTTGTAACAGGACCTATTCCTACAAATACTCATTACCTAGCAAATTCGGCAGTAACTAAAGTAGCGGCTCAGCGTTTAGTCAGTATTGATGGTGGTAAAACATTTGAAAAAGAACCTGTAAAGCGTCAAAAAAGAATGCCCGATGGCTCACTTAAAACAGTGATTATACCTGCGAGTAAATATACACATATCCGTTGGAAAGCAAATGATGCCTTGGTTTCTAAAGGTCAACAGCAATACATATATCGTGTAAAAGTAAATTAAAACAATAGAAATACAAGCGAAAATTATGTGGAGTAAAAGAGTCTATCTACTATAAACCTGTGATCCTTATTTATTATTATAAATAGTAGTCTGTATCAGCATCTCTGTGGTAATTTTTATTAAGATAGACTGCAACAACTCAGCATAATTGATAACAGCTCAGATTGCGCTCTATTTTGTTCGAGTTCAAGGCAAAAGGGCGGAGTTTATAAGTATAAATGAGCACTTTTAATGTAGAAATCGGGCAAAATAGGGGCAGGCTGAGTAGTTAGGATAATTGTGAAAGCAGTTTCCTTAGAAACCAAGACAGATCATCACGGAGATATCCAAAATTGCCCTGCCTGTCTTCCTATCATTATCATACTTTTTTGCAAGGTGTTGAAAATACGCATAAGTTAAACCTTATACCTGAGAAGTACGCCTAGATACAAAGACAAACAGGACAGTTGATATAAATATTTTGAACTGGTTGATGTACTAATTCTCCTAAACTTTTTTCTATGTTTAGGGATTTAATAATTAAAATAAAAAAAGAGAAT
>JALVDG010000351.1 GCA_027009095.1 Thiotrichaceae bacterium | reverse complement strand
CTGTGTTGAGACACGAAACAGGGGATAGGAGGTTTTTTATCAACGCATCAACACCCTCCCGTATTTCGCTACGCCACATACAGACTACATTTTTAATCATTGAAATGGATATTAGACGGCTGCTTTGATGTCATCTACTTTATCAAGCACTTCCCAAGGTAAACCAATATCCTCACGACCAAAGTGACCATAAGCCGCTGTTTGACGATAGATTGGTTGTAGCAAGTTCATCATGGTGATGATGCCATAAGGACGTAAGTCGAACACTTCACGTACTATCGCTTCAATTTTCTCATCGCTCATTGTGCCTGTACCAAATGTCTCGATAGAGATAGAGGTTGGCTCTGCAACACCAATTGCGTAAGACACTTGGATTTCACAACGCTCGGCAAGACCTGCTGCGACGATATTTTTTGCCACATAACGACCTGCATAAGCGGCTGAACGGTCTACTTTTGAAGGGTCTTTTCCAGAGAACGCACCACCACCGTGACGCGCCATCCCACCGTAGGTATCAACGATGATTTTACGACCAGTCAGACCACAATCACCAACTGGTCCACCGATAACAAAGTTACCAGTTGGGTTAATGTGGTATTGCGTATCGCTATCTAGCCATTCCGCAGGAAGAATTGGCTTGATTACCTCTTCCATAATCGCTTCTTGAAGGTCTTTAAGCTCCATAGGATCGTGTTGTGTAGAGAGTACAACTGCATCAATCGCAACAGGTTTTGCGCCTTCGTAACGGAAAGTGACTTGGCTTTTTGCATCAGGACGTAAAAAATCTAACTTGCCAGATTTCATGAGTTCTGCTTGTTTTTCCACAAGACGATGTGCATAGGTAATAGGAGCTGGCATAAGTACATCGGTTTCGTTACTTGCATAACCAAACATTAAGCCTTGATCGCCCGCGCCTTGTGATTCTTTATCTTTACGATCAACACCCATTGCAATATCAGGTGATTGTTGACCTAGTGCATTTAGCACCGCACAAGAGCTACCATCAAAACCAATTTCAGATGAGGTATAGCCGATGTCATTTACCGTATCACGAACAATTTTTTCGTAGTCAATAATCGCACTGGTGGTAATTTCACCTGCTAAAACCACCATGCCTGTTTTAACTAGCGTTTCACACGCCACACGTGCATTGGTGTCTTGTTCTAAAATAGCATCCAAAATAGCGTCAGAGATTTGATCGCACATTTTATCGGGATGACCAGCAGATACAGATTCGGATGTGAATAAATGATTCCCAGCCATATTTAAGTTCTCCTTAAAGTGTGACTGAGCGCCGTTGCAATGTAGAAAGTGTATTTGAGCCTAGCCTTATCGCTCATTGTTATCGCTTATTTTTAGCTAAACAATCGGAAAGGTCGCAACGCTCCTCAAATACTGGAAGCGTAATTTACACTATTTTTATTTTTTTGAATAGATGAAAATTTCAATAAAAGCGATAAATTAGGATAATTGGTACTTCCCGAACACCTTAATTTGGATCACTCCAATACACAGATTCAAGATAGCTACGATCATAAGAGGATGACTGAGTGAGTTTTTTTCCAACACGTATATCAACAGTATGCTCACACTCTCCATCATTACATTCAAAAGAATTAAATACTCGCTGAGGAGCACCTGGGATCTCATTGGATGATATTGTGGTGAAAACATCAGATTCTGTCGGATTTCCACCGCTCCAGTCTAGATCATAGGTGGGCTTTCCTGTCAGTATATTCATAGCATAAAGACGCCCCTGCGTAGATGGAGCCGTACATAGATCAACGACTGCTCCAACACTAGTAGCTTCAGCAGATGGCACAAAAGTAGTAAATAAAACAGTTCCATCAACGGTAATAGCATTTGCTAATACTTTTTCACCCGTGCTAGCAAAGTCAACATACCAACCTCTTTTATCAATCGCTAGGAGATCAGTATTATTTAGGGTGTTATAGTTGAGCGATTTACTACCATCTTCATTAATGGTTACAGCTACTTTCGCCATATCGGTATCATTTAGATTGATAGTAGAAAAGGTATCGGTATTGATACGTCTAAACGTAGCTTTATCTAAGATAGTAAAAAAATAATCTTTTAGTTCATTATTCATAGGGTGGGCACGATAACCACTACCAATGCTCAGTGCGAGTATTGATCTTCCTTTGTGTTTAAACATAGACACATCAGGCTCATTGTAAAACTTTCTTGCATCGACTCCTGTTCCACCAAAGGAGGCTAGTTTTATTAGAACTGATCTATTATTTTCATTACTCTCATTAAGCTCTTCGTTCAAATCTAAACGCCAAATGTTTCCACCTGTGTCCGCAAAGTACATTCTATCAATCGCACCGTTGCGGTTCATATCTAAAATACGGACACCACCTGGGATACTATGTGCTAAATTTGTAGCACCACTGACGGAGGATGATTTTAAAGACCACAATAAACTCCCTGTGGTTGCATTCACAATAAATATATCATTACCATAACTCGCATTTATATTGCTTGTAGTATTATCCTCGTCATCTTGGCTGGTATCATATCCACCTGTAAAAATGGCTACTTTCTGAAGCGTTCTATCGGAAGCTTTACGAATACTTGCTATATATGCTTTAGACCATGTATAACCTAAATTTGAGAAATCAGAATCATTATTATCTATTTTCCACGCAAGTGATGGTGCATTAAGGTTCGTAATATCTAGCGCATAATAAGCACGCCCTCCACGACGTAGACCAAAGTATAGATACACTTTTTCATCGCCATCCACTTCGTTATTATGGTTTACATCGTTATGCCAAATACTGAGCTGCCCATCGATACCATAACGATGCCCTCCTAACTCACTATTTAAATATTGTGTTTCAATATTTTTTAACAACATTTTTGGCATAAAAGCAAATTTTTCGACACCTGTCTTAGTATCAAATACATGCAAATAACCTTCGTTAGTAGCAACAAAAACATATTGCTGTTTACCTGTACCATCATCTAAACCTTTTTTATAGGTAAAGATAATAGGGGATGCATGAATAATATCTCCCATATGCTTACGGGCATTATTGTCACTGTCGTAACCCATTATAAATTTAACAAGTTTTTTTCGATAAATTGCATCCTTACTGCTATCTATTGCGAGTACGGTATTATTAATGGGCTTTCCATCTTCTGCATTGGCAGTTTTTAAATGATTATCACTCGATATAAGAGAGCAAGGGTAAGATGCACAATTAAGATCAGAATAGAGCTTGCGATTGTCAGGATCTAGCAGACTAGCAACACCTCCTTTTTCGACATAGTAGCCATCGGGATTGGCATTATTTGAGGTTGACCAGTAATCAAGTGCATCATCATTAAACACACCTAGCTCAGAGACAGCATCTAGATTATTTTTACCTTGAATTTTACGTAAACCACGTCCTTGGTCATCAGTAGACCGAACTAGTTTAAATTTCTTAAGATTACCTTCCCATGTTGGTTTTAAACTTTTATCGAAAACAGGAATGTAAATAAAATCCTCATTCTCTGTCGTATTTTTCATATTGACGGTATAACCAGATTCAGCATAGGCTGAAGTTGTCGCTCCGACTTTACCTAAAATACTGCCAAAGGCAGTGGCTAATTTATCTTCATCTTCAGCGTCAAAATAGCCATCACTGGTGGTTACAAGGCTTTGTAAATAATTCTTTGCACTCGCTTCTGCACCTAAAGCAAAACCTATCGCATAAGTATCTACCGTCTGTAGTCCATCTATAGAGCTTTGATCATGATTGGCTAAAAATTGAGTTAATTCAGGACCACAGGCACCACTGGCATAGCCAGAGGGGGTGAGATTAGAAGCACAGCTTGTGTGATCAAATTTAATAGAGTTATCAGTTTTATCTACTAGCCCTGACCACTCTCCATCCGCAAGTTTCCAGTAAGTTGGACCTCTAGAGCCTGTACCATCACCGCCATTATCCCAGTCTCTAGAGTATTGTGGTTTGCCATCAGATAGTAAAACAATAAAGTTACGTTGGCAGGATTGCTCAATAGGAGAGATATAATTAGGGTAAGCACTAAGATCTCCATCGCAAACTTTATATTTACAACGGTATTTGGTTACATTATTTGTATCACAATAACCATTGGTACCAGCAACATAGTCTATACAAGATGTGTTGCCAGTTTCATCAGGTTCTGAATAGCTATTACAATAACCGCTAGTACCTCTGACCCAGTGACCCGAAGGGCAACCTTGATAGCTATCACACACTTCTGTACCTGGACAATTAGCATAGCTTCCTATACCACTAGGATTGTTTGGATTAGACGGACAAAGCATCCCGTCGCGTTCATTATTAGCGAAATCTATATGTGAATTTTGCTCACTTTCTCCCCCCTTTTTACTTACTATGTGCGTATCATTACAAATTGAGTCATCCCATTTAATGACATCTCCCTCATAGCTTGCGGGGTGTGAAGCAGGGCGACCATATTCCCAAAAACCTACTTCTCTTTCTCCCCAGCCAAGCTGCTCACCTCTAAAATATAAAGCAGCTTCATATAAGGCATCAACAATAGGCGTTGCACCAACATGATCCATTTCTACAATAGGAGTATTATTATATTGATGTTCATACCAGTTATCTTTCCAAAACCAATTAGTAATCTCTGATAAATAGTTTCTTACAACAGCGGTACTTGTAGGCTCAGGTATATTGCTACGCCACCATTCACGATTATTCCACTCATCAATGGGTAAAGCTTCACTGACAACGGGATAGGCGAGTGAATCAATATGCTTTATAGGGAATTTAATCCCTAAAGAATCATTACTATCGCTTACTTCACCGTAGTTCATTAAACCCACATTGAGGTTAGCAGGCGCATTTTCCAAGACAGTTTTTAATGCAGATTGCATTACTTGTAAGCGATTTTTTTCGGGTTCAAGTGCATCATATTCAATGGTTAATTCAGGTGCTGCATCCGCATCACCATCATAAGATTCTGCGGTACATTGCCCTTTTTGACCGCTTCCTCCCTTCATTAAAAAAACAATGGCATTGCCTTTCTTCCAGCCTGAACGATCTATAACGTTTTGAACAATTGTTTTTAAATTAGGGGTTTTTTGGTTTGCTCCACGTTCTCCAATATTAGTCCAATTTGATGGAAACCAATTAACAGGTCCATACCTTCCTCTATTACTAAGGTTGTTGGTATTGCTATTAAATTCTGAGGCGTTATTATTTTTTTGTGTGAAAATTTTTACCTTTTTACCATTACAAGGTTTTGTTTCATCCACTTGAAACTGAATGGTCGCATTGGTAATAGTTGCACCCTTAGGAATGGTAATATTTCTAAAACGCAGACCAATCATTTGTTTATGAGATCCATCTTTTGTTAGTTCTAAATCGCTGCTCCATATATGCATTTCACCTTGATTTGCATTATCTAAATATTCTTCCGCATCATCATGTGACGATGTAATTTTTTTTATTAGCGTATAATGCTTTATCTGTGTCCCACCAGACCCTGCAACAGGTTGATCCATACTACCTGATACATCTAGAACAAAGAGTACATTTGGGTTTACTTTTGACACCTCAGTTGAAAAAAAGATTTCGGTATCGTCAGCATAAGTGACCAAGCTAAATATATTTAACAATAGTACGACAAGAAATGCCTTTTTAATAAGAATGTTCATTATAAAACCTGTTTATTAAGAAGTACCATGTAAAAATCAGCCAATAGAACATGGTTTAAATTATTTTTATTAATATCAGTTATTTATAGACTCCACCATTATGAGGAACTTCTTTACCAGCGCCACGATGATGTACATCATTCGTACCCAAGCCTTTTTTCTTAATATCAACTTGAAAATCATATAGATTACAAGTGGGCGCATCAGGACCGATACTAACGGCTCCTCCATTGCCAACACAGGCATACTTCCTATTGAGCGCAGTTATACCTGTTTTAGCTTTATATTGAGCGGTAACAATATCATCAATACCAACACCACCATTTTTTTGTGCCTCCATCCATGTATAGAGCTTCTCTGGATTGGTAATGGTTCTTAGTGAATTTTCAGCCTCTTGATATAACATCATTTGCTGTTCCTCATTGCTAGAAACTTTTATATCAAGAATCGACATACGAGCAGCAGATAAACCTACAATTGTTAGTACCAATAATATGGAAACAACAGATAAAAGTGTTGCACCTTGTTCTTTGGAGTTGTTTTTAATTTTTTTATAACTCATATCACCCCTCTATTACGATTGGGAAGGTTGATAGTAGTCATATAGACACGATAGATTCGTTTGTCATTTTTACTTATTTTTTGGTCAAGAAGTACAAAATAACGCCCTTCATTTTGCTTTAAAACGTCTTTAGAGGATCTAACTAGTATGGCAACTTGAACACTAATTACATTTTCCCATGCCTTACTGGTTTCTAATTGCGTTGCGTTTAAGTAAGACATGCCTGACTTAGTATTGACGCCATATAAAAATTGTATATTAGTAATACCTTCAGCAATAACTTGAGGTGTAACATTAGCTGATCCTTCGCAGACTAAAGAATTTTCACTATTAATATAAAAAGCGTTGTAAACAACAGCATCCATCGAGTTGTACATACCATTAATGGGGTCGGCACTGCACTCAGGTACAACTTTAGTGCCTGTGCAATCTCGAATAAGCTCATGATTTGCATCATTTTCATTATCTGATAAATATTTGACAACAATTGAATCATTAGCACCATTATCTTTTGTTACTTTGGTTTTAATAGAGCTAAGATTTACTAATTTTTGACTACCACCACGACATGTTGCTGTTATGTCAATATTTCCATCCATAGCAGAATGAAAAGGCTTTTCTAGTGGAACATTGTAAATAGAAGGGTATCCAGCATGCTCAATAGTTTGTCGCAAACTAGAAAGTGCAATACGTGCATTTGCTTCCATATCAGTAATAGCATCTTGTGTACGAGAGCTTTTTTGGCTTGAGAGATATAGAGTCACCAGACCTAAAATAATCACCATGCCCAAAACAGCTGAAAGCAATAACTCAACTAAAGAAAGACCTTGGATTCGTTTATTTGAAGCATTAATTTTCATGGTAAAACATTCCAGATAAGTGTTCTCACTTGTCCATTCTCATCAGCATCAAAGTTATCTGTTTCTTCCCAACGTATGGTGATAGTGTGTTGCACGCCTGTGTTACAAACAAGACTTCCACAGTCGATACTCATCGTTGCAGAAGGTAATAAGTTTTTAAGACCTAATGATTTATGCAATCCATTTTTTATACCACACGATACCTGATAAAGATCAAAGGTTGCTAATTCGCTTGCTGAACATAGCGATGAACCTACACAAAGCTTAGGTGTACTTGCAGCACAAATACTCGTGCTTTCCGAACTTGTTATTGTATAAGCTGCCAGTGCAACACCATCCGAGTTGATACGCATACGATCACCTAAGTCTGCAGCGAGAATACTAGCAATAGTACGAAAGTGAGCATTGTTACTTCCTTTAAGAGAAAATAACTGTAATTTCCCAAGACCTAATAAGCCTACGGATAATACAAGCACTGATATTAAAACCTCCAGTAAAGATATACCTTGTTGATTTATTATTTTCATTATTGAGTCAATGTGGTGGCGATGTTACTTAGAATCTTTGCAAAACTCGTGGAGTTTAGCCCAGAAATATCGACTGTTTTGATAAGTTTTCTTTAAAGAAAGTCTGATCAAGTATACTGTTTTTAATCATTTTCTTGTTCTTGCTGCTTTTCTCTATCCATTGGCTCTCTATCTCTTTGTTCTTTAGTAAATAAACAATACATACGAATACTTTCTTTCAGTATACGAATCCTATCTTGACGTTGCTTATTATTAAGTCTCTTGCTTTTACTACCTAGCGCCCAATTAGCTTTGCGATATCTTTTCAGCATATTTAATTTTTTGCGCTGTGAACGGCATAGCTTACGTTTAGTGCTTTTTTTAACTTTATCTTTATTATCACTACCGTTCATACGTTCTGGCTTTACTTTTTTTGCCAATAATTTAGTTACTTTTTTAATTTTTGTAGCTGTGAACTTATTATCAACAATCCGCAGGTTATCTTTAAGGTTGGATATTTTTTCATTAGGTTTGGGAGGAGTCCCAGAATAATGCTTTTCTCCAGACGCATCTATCCATGTATATACTTTTGCTTCTGCGATGGTGAAAAAACCTAGGGCTATAACAAGCATGGAAATGATAGATAGTTTCATAAAATGCAGTACCTTTATTGAGCTAAGATATCACTGGTGAGTACCTCTTAGCATCAAGCCTACATTAAAGTCGATGAATAAAAGCTTAAGGAAGCTCTAATGATCTACACCGTTAGCCCTAAACCTTACTAAGTTTATTGTAAGCCGTTAATAATGCCTTATGCATTGACCAATTACTTGCCAAACTAAACACCGTTTCTCCTCGTATTAATGCTTCTGCCTCTTGCAAGTGCTTCTTACCAAAGAGTTTTTCTATTGATGATTTATGTTTGTAGTGCATTTCTTTATTATTTTCTAACTTAAACTGTAACAAAGCATCAACACAGCGATAGGTTTTAAGGCGCTCTTCATTTAATTGAGCAAAATAAATCAACCACTGACACCCTTCTAAAGATTGATCATCATCACCTGATTTTAATGCCAATAATGTTTTTAATTCTGCGATACGCAAGTCTGCCCAAATATTCTCTTTATCTGCTGGTAAACCGATAAGTGCTGCAACGGGTTGCTGATCATCTAAGTCTCTTTCATTTAAGTCAGCCAATAAATTAGCGTGAGTTTCAGGATTATCATCAAGATTTAAAATACGCTCTCGCAAATCCATACCGACATTATTATTAGCCCAGATTAAATCATCGGGGGGATATATTTCGGACATACTTGGCACAAGGATACGGCAGGCATAGACACCTAAATGCTCATAATCAGCAATATAAATATCTAAACCATCTTCATGTATTAGTTTGCAGAGATAATTAAACTCTTCTTCTGTTGTGCCTGTGAAATCCCAATCGCTAAAGTCATAATCTGGGGTATCTGCTAAATAGTCCCAATGAATAATGCCACTAGAATCTATAAAATGCGTTTCAAGATTTTGCAAGCTAGCCACTTCATCTAAGTCAAAACCTGGCGCGGCAAATCCCTCTAAGGCATTTAAGCCACGTCCTTGTAATAGCTCAGTTAATGCTCGCTCTAAGGCAACTTCAAAACTAGGGTGTGCGCCAAAACTAGCATAACAACCTTGGTCTTTTGGGTTTAATAAGGTCACACAAATAACAGGGTATTGTCCACCGAGCGAGGCATCTTTAATAAGCAATGGATAGCCTGATTGCTCTAATTCTTTTATACCTGCTTGAATACTTGGGTAGCGTTGCAACACTTCATTAGGAATATCAGGCAGACAAGTCCCCTCACTAATAATTTTAAACTTTATGGCTCGCTCGAAAATTTCGGATAAAGCTTGTACCCGCGCTTCTGAAGGGGTGTTTCCCGCTGACATACCATTACTTACATATAAATTACCAATAATATTAACGGGAAAATAAACGGTTTTATTATCACGTTGACGCACATAGGGTAAAGCACATATTCCACGTTGAGAATTACTAGAATTGAAGTCTACGATTGCATCTGGGGATAGCTCTTTTTCGTTATCATAAAAGTCCCATAAGTCAGGGCTTAATAAACCTTCGGGCATCTTATCGTCATTGATAGGAAACCATTTTTCATTAGGGTAGTGAACAAAATCAGCCTGACTACACTCATCACCTAAGTAAAAATCAGCCCAAAAATAATTACAGGCAAGCCGCTCAAAAAATTCACCCAAAGCACTGGCTAGTGCTGCCTTTTTCGATGCCCCTTTACCATTGGTGAATAACAGCGCACAATCCCTATCCCGAATATGGACAGACCAAACATTAGCAATGGGATTTAACCAAGATTGCTCTACAATAGAATAACCTAGCGCCTGTAATTTTTGTTGCATGCTAGCAATAGAGTCTTCTAGTGCAGCATCTTTACCTAGTATATGTGTTTGTGACATGTTAATTTTTTACAAAGGAAGAGGATTGATGAGTATAGTCGTTTTATAAAAATTCTGTGAAACTTTAAAGAAACCTTAAGAAACTATATTTTCAATAAATACTTTATGAAAACAACAACTCAAGAAAAAAACAAATTCAAACCTCCTCTTTGGTTTTGGGTTGCTTTAGCCTCAGTTTCTCTTATAACACTAAGCTCTACCGCCTTAAATTTAGCTAAAAATAGCCGCTTAACCATTGCAGCTAAGCAAGATCAAAAACCATTAATTCAGCAACGAATTGAATTATTAGCAGAAAAAGATGTTTTACAAAGCAATTGGCTGAAGACTTTAAACAAGCGAGCAAAAAAAATTAAAGGTGATTTAGTCTGGAGTACACGCCAACAAAAAGGTGTTATGCGCTTTAATAATCTGCCAAAAAATTCACCCAATGACTTCTATCATTTATGGATTTATGATTTAGAAAACAGCTCTAAAGATCCTATTTCTGCAACAAAATTTCAATCAAACTCTCACGTCAAAAAAGATTTTTTAGTTGATATTGTTCCTGCCAAGACAATTAAAAAACCTTATAAATTCATTTTGGTATTAGAAGCAAAAGACCAAAAAGATCAGATTTTATTATTAGCTCAACCTTAAATCTTACACAACTTTTTTATGACACAGGCACAAAAAAGCCCGCCATAAAGACGGGCTCCGAAGATTTAGTCTTTCAGCGCTAGGAGCTTATGACTTCTTCTCTACAGATGTAGTTGGTGCCGCTGCTTTTTCTTGAGCTTCAATGCGCTTAAGCATTTCAGTTGCTTGTTGGATTTGAGCTTGTAAAGCAGCTTTCATTTGTGCAGATGATACTGCAGCTGTACGAGGTGCGTATGCAGCTGGAGCAAAACCATTATTAGAAAATGTTTGAGCAGACGCTTCACCGTTGTTAGCACCTGCTACATTTGTAGCACCATTACCTGCTGCATTACCTTTTCCTGCAGCGTTAGCTAGCGCATCACCAGCAACTTTTGTGTCGCCTGATAACTGAGCTTTAGTGTCCATATCGGTGCTGCCTTTACCTTTGAAAGAGATGCTAAAGTCAACTTCTCCATTTGCATCGCCTTTGCCAGTACCCCAACCATTGCCTTGTCCAGCACCGTTAGCTTTTCCAGCAGCGTTGCCTTGAGTATCAAGTGCGCCGTTTCCTGTTCCGTTTGCTGCACCGTTTCCACTATTGAATCCGTCGAACCAGTTAGCAGAAGCAGTTCCAGAAAGAGCGATTAGAGCAGCGAATGTGATAGTTTGTAATTTCATGATAGTTATTTCCTAGCAAATTTAGTTTTAAGTTAGTTCCAATAATTTGGAATATATTAATATAATAATATTCTAATATATAATCGTCAAGGAGTAATTTAAATTAATTCTTTTATGATAAAAATTAGTCCAAAGAACGTTTAATCAAAATATGAAACCATTCTAACGGGAAAAAGCTTAACTAATTATTAAGCAGCTTCAAGTTATGATAAATGGTGCTCTAAAAAGATTATTAACCTCTTTCTTCACCATGATTCAATCGAGGTTATTCGGACCTCCTGAATGATCTGTTATGATATACCTGAATCCGTGATTTCAATGCGGGTAATAGGGGGGATAAGATATTGGTTTAGCAAGGGGTTTAAAAAACCTTATTAAGCGGGTATTTTTTAAACCCGTAAATGAATCAATAGCTTATTCACTGTGCCATAGTGAAGTCACGAATTCAGGATATAAAAAGATGGCTTACTTAAATCTAATTGACATCATCAGAACTTTCATAAAAAAGCATATTATATAAACCCGAGAATACCTCATGAGCGAAAAACCTAGCAATATCGAGTTCAGCGCACCCGATGACAGTAAAGCATTTCTTAATAAAGAGCTTGCCAAAAAACAAAAGCAATTATCAGAGCTTTCTGCAAATAGTGACCCATTAGAAAAAGCAAATCTACAATATGATATTAGCGAAATTATGTTAGATATTGCTAACCCTGGTATGTCTGAAACAGCATGGGGTATGGCAAAGGAAGCATTTGATATCTATATGCAACATAAGCAATGGGAAGACGCTGTACGTTGCTGTGATGTACTTTATCGTACGGAGCAACCTGGCTCTATCATTGCTTTAGGTAACGGACTTTGGTTAGCGGTCACCTACCCTATTGACCCTGAACTTACAATTCTTATGTTAAACAATCTTATTGATGATACGCCGCCAAAAGCTGATGGTGCAGCCGTTGCAGCCGTTTCTGCACATTACATTGCCGATTTACGTCTTGAAGGTAAAAAGCGCGATAGCGTGATGTTCCTCACCATGAATATTATCGCTAAAGTTGCAGAACGTCATAGTAATGTAAGCAGTCAAGAGCAAATGGACTTTTGGATGGATAAGTTAGAATTAAATGATCCTGAAATTTATTTACCACGTTTATCGCAAGTTATTGATGCCATTGTTGCAGATACTTGGTGGTACGACCGTGATGCTTTGCGCGCTGAATTACCAGTCAATTAAATCGTGCTAAAAAATGTCATTACGTGACACCTTGCTACAGCTCTCCTCTGTCGCACTTGATGCTGTCAGAGGAGATAAGGTTGTTAAAAATACGTTAAAAAGAAACCACTATCTAAACAAGTGTCACCTCTTAGCGATTGGTAAAGCAGCAGAGGCAATGACTTTAGGTGCTATCGAGCAACTTGGTAGCTTAATTCAAACGGGTTTGATTATATCCAAGCATGGTCATTTCCAGTCATCATTATTATCTTCTGATTTTCGATTCCAGTGCATTGAATCCGACCACCCTATTCCTGCTAAGGCGAGTTTATCTGCGGGAAAATACCTTGTTCAATATCTACAACAGCTCCCTATAGATGCTCACTGCCTTATTTTAATATCAGGTGGCACATCAAGTTTAGCAGAAGTACTACACGAGGGCTGGAGCTTAAATGATCTTCAAGAACTTAATCAATATCTGCTTGAAAATGGCTACTCTATTGAGCAAATTAATGCCGTACGATGTCAACTTTCTAAAATAAAGGCGGGAGGATTGTGGCATTATATCGGTAAACGACATGTTACTTGCCTCATGATTTCTGATGTTGAAGGTGATAATCCTGCGGTCATTGGTTCTGGTCTACTTTTTCCCTCAAATACGACTACTCCTACTAACTTACCCATAAAATGGAAGCAACGCTTTAAACCGAGACAAGCGGTATCCACCCCAAATTTTTACTGGGAAATTATTGCTACCTTAGAGCATGCAAAAAAAGCAGTGAAAACTTCTGCTACGAAGATGTCTTATAAAGTAAACGTTGATAATAACTTTCTACACGGCAATGCTACTGATATTGCAAAACAGTGTGCCCAACAACTAAAACAAAGTGATGTTGATATAATTATATGGGGAGGAGAAACAACGGTTAAGCTTCCTAAAAATGCACCAGAGGGTGGGAGAAATCAACACTTTGCATTAGCTGCTGCGATAGAGCTAGAAAATAGCAACTGCGCTTTAATTAGCTTAGGCACAGATGGCAGTGATGGAACAACAGAAGCCGCAGGTGGTATAATTGATGGACAGACTATTGCACGCGGCGCAGCACAAGCATTATCTGCCAAGCAATGTCTACAACAAGCAAATGCTTATACCTTCCTTAAAGCAACAAATGATTTAGTGATAACAGGTGCAACAGGAACCAATATTATGGATATTGTTATTGGCATAAAAAAACGTGACTAAAGCCACGTTTTTTTAGAGCGCAAAGAACAAATAAACCAATAATTTACTTACCGTCAAAAATACCCCATTTTGAAATATCCATCATATTTCCTGCTTCTTCTGCAATCGGTGGAAATTGATTGGTAATAGCATCAGATACCGTCACAGGATCAGGTGTACTAATATAAGGGAAACGCCACCCACCAGGCATACGTCCTAATTTGCGAGGACCACTCATCGCTTCATCCCATGCTTTATCAGTAAAGTCAGTATAAAAATCTGGCCAGATATAACGCTTATCGCCCCATGCCTTTTTCTTCTTTTTATTGGTACTTTGAGGCATAAAAGGAATTTTATTTCCCATATTACTCCAGCCCTTATTCCAACCCTTCATAGGGTTTGAACTACCATTCTTTCCAAACGGCATGGCAGGAAAAGAGTTCGGCATTGAGAAGGGCATATTATTATTTCCCATAGAAAAATGACTTGGGAACATATTTCCTATTGATGTATTCGGAAACCCTTGCATTGGAAAATTATTAGGATAAAAACTCTGAGGGGCAACAGGCATTCTTTGCAGAGGCATCGCTGTTACTGGTACTTGATACTGTGGCAAAGTAGATGTTGGCATGTGATATTGTTGCTGAGCCATTGGCTGAGTATTAGGAAAATACCTAGGTACAGGCACCGTATACTGTGGAGTTTTTGTTGCATTAGGCGTTGTAAACGAGTTTATAAAAGCAGGTTGCTGAAAAGGTGCTTTTGGAAATGCAGGTGCTTGAGGTGCTAATGGCGTAGAGAAGGCATTATTAGCAGGTGCTGCAAATAAAGACCCCGTAAACAAGCTCATCATTGTGGTTAAAAATATTTTATTACGTAAGTTTTTCATAGCGGAGTAGTCACAAGTTATTTTTTAGATTGCTTTAAGTATACCAGAAGTAGTTAATATTAGTAATAACTAATATACTAATTTTCCATATGATGACCTGTATTAGCATCAAACGAAAAAATTATTAACAGAGTCCCCAAGATAATTTTAAGGAAAGCAGGATAAACTCAAGCTATTTTTATTTATAGTACAAAAATCTTTTGCTAATTTACTCTAACATACAAACATCTTTTGATTTAGTCATTTACGATAAAGAAAATCCTGAACAGGTAGGGAAAACTATCTTTAATCGTCATAACATCGTATTGTATTTATAATTTCTATTGAGCTATTTGCTCGAAAATACACGCCTACTAGTATATTAACTACGTTGGTTTAATGGAGTACTAAATTAAAAGGAGTAAATAATGAAGCCAGCCGTTGTCGTCATTGGTATGGGAGAAATTGGTTCTGTGCTTGCCCGAGGTATGTTAAAAACAGGTCATCCTGTTTATCCTATTACTCGTGATATGAATATGATAGAAGAAGCAGAGCATATCACCAATCCTGCTGCAGTTATCGTCGCTGTCGGTGAAAACGACCTTCACCCTGTGCTATCAAGCCTACCTGAGTCATGGCAAAAAAATCTTGTCCTAATTCAGAATGAGTTACTACCAAGAGATTGGGAACAGTATGATTTTCCTGCTCCCACCATTATATCGGTATGGTTTGAAAAGAAAAAAGGGCAAGATGTAAAAGTAGTTGTGCCATCTCCAATATATGGTGCTAATGCACAGTTATTATTTGATGCTTTGCAAGCTCTCGATATTCCCGCACAGATTATTAATAATGAAGAGGAAATGATCACAGAATTAGTGCGTAAGAATTACTATATTCTATGCAGTAATATTGCAGGACTAAAAACAGGCGGAACGGTTGGAGAGCTTTGGGCTAACCATCAGGACTTTGCCAAAAAGGTATTAGTGGACATACACGAAATACAAGAGTACTTAGTTGGTGGAACTTTAGATCATAATTTACTGACTAAGGCGATGTTAATTGCTTTTGAAGGCGATCCTGATCATGGCTGCATGGGGCGTAGCGCACCTGCTCGTTTAGCAAGAGCCATTCAAATAGCAGATGACGCAGGGCTTACTATTACAACATTGCGGGAGATTGCCGAACAAACAAGCAGTTAACTGTTCGACAAACTTACCCGCAAAGATTCTAGAGGAAACAAAAAAATGAAAATATTAAAATATACCGTACTAAAAACCATTACGCTCTTTGCGGGTAGTCTTTTATTAATGAATACCTCACTAGCAGAAGGACTTAACGGACCTCATACGCATGGTGAATTAGAGGTGAGTATTCTTAAAGCACCTGATGAACTGGTATTCGAGATGGTCGTGCCTGCAAAAAATATTGTTGGTTTTGAGTCCGCAGCGAAAACAGATGCTGAAAAAAAGCGTCTAAAAGAAGCTGAAATAGCCTTATACACTGCCGAAAACATTCCCGTCTTATTTAACTTTTTCCCTAGAGGTTCTTGCTTACCCTATGAGTCTTATGTAAATTCCGATCTACTAAATGTTCACTCACACCCTAAAAATCAGCAAAAAGAGTCATTTATTGGCAAGCTAGCAAAAAAATCACTTGACAATGATGATGTTCATGTCGTTGGCAAAGATGGACACAGTGATTTTGTTATGTCGTATGTATTTGAGTGCCAAGGTGTTAGCGAAGTAGCACTTCACTTTGAAAAGATATTCCCTAGTATTAAGAAAATTAATATTCGTAAGAAAAATGTGGAAGGAAAAATAATCAAAACGATTAAGACGAATAAAAATACTTCCATCAAGCTTAAAGACATATAAATTATCGTGCAAAAACCTCTCGAGAAGAGCAATCAGCAGCTCATTGACCATTTTCTTGATGCCATCTGGTCAGAGAGAGGCTTAAGTAATAATACCTTAAACGCTTATCGACGTGACTTACAAAACTTTGACCAATGGCTAAGCACTCATCATACTCCTCCTGGTTTACTTACTGTCGACAAGCCTTTGCTACAAGAGTATATAGCCTCACGCGGTATTGCAGGAGCTAAAGCCAGTACGATGGCGCGAGTACTTTCGAGCTTGCGCCGCTTCTATCGTTATCATGTCCGCATAGGTAGTATAAGTGAAGATCCCTCTGCCTTAATTGACTCACCTAAGCTTGGGCGCGCATTGCCAAATACTATTTCAGAACGTCAAGTAAGCGATTTGATTGAAGCACCTGAAATACTTGATCCTATTGGCTTACGAGATAGAGCAATGCTTGAGCTACTTTATGCGACAGGTTTACGCGTATCTGAACTCGTCACCCTAGAAGTCTCACAAGTTAGTTTACAACAAGGCGTATTACGCGTCATGGGCAAAGGTAATAAAGAACGCCTAGTACCAATGGGTGATGAGGCTGTAGAGTGGATTGAACGCTATCTACTCGACTCCCGTCCTATTTTAATGAATGGCAAAGGCACTTCTGAGCATTTATTTGTGACACAACGTGGTAGTGGTATGACTCGCCAAGCATTCTGGTATCTCATTAAACGCTATGCACAGATTGCACATATCCATCAAAAAATATCACCTCATACCTTACGTCATGCCTTTGCAACACACTTATTGAACCATGGTGCTGATTTGCGTGTCGTACAGCTATTGCTTGGTCATACCGACCTTTCTACAACACAGATTTATACACATGTTGCACAAGCTCGTTTGCAAGAGTTGCATCAGAAACATCACCCACGAGGTTAAAGCTCAACACTAAACACATCCAAACACATGAATAAACCGTAATATTCTAAAATGCAAATAAACCAATATGCTATTTTGGAATTATTCCCAGATGATATAGAATCAAACAAATACATTAAAAATAAACAACAGAGAAAACCAATGATAAAAAAATTACTATTAGCATCGACACTCAGTGGCTTGCTTCTTGCTGGACTTGTAAACGCAGAGTCTGAAACTAAAACAGCGACAACGTCAGATGACTCTAGCGCTATTATTGCTCTAAAACAACAGCTAACAAAAACATTTCGTCGCGCCCCCGATACTATAACTAAGAGCCCTATAGATGGCGTTTTCCAAGTTCTCTATGGTACTGAAGTTGTTTATGTTAGTGCTGATGGTAAATATTTTATTGCGGGTGACCTTATTAATACTGAGACTCGCGAAAACCTTTCAGCAATTGCTCAACGTTCCGTACGTAAAGATATAATCAAAGAAAAAGCTAAATCCCCCATTGTCTTTAAAGCCAAAGATGAAAAGCATGTACTTAAAGTATTTACCGATATTGACTGTCCTTATTGCGCAAAGCTACACCGCGAAGTGCCAAAGTTAAATGAAAAAGGGATTACAGTTGAATACCTAATGTTCCCTCGTGCGGGAATAAAATCAAAATCTTATGACAAAGCCGTTAGCGTATGGTGTGCAGGCGATAGCAAGGCACAACAAAAAGCAATGACTACAGCAAAAGAGCGTAAGCCAATAGAAGAAAAGAAGTGTGAAAATCCTGTTGAAGCACAATACAAACTTGGTCAAGAAATTGGCGTAACAGGCACACCTGCACTTGTTACCTCATCTGGACGCTTAATTCCTGGCTATATACCCGCAGATCGCTTAGCTAAAATGCTTGAAAATGATGCTGCTACAACATCCTCTAAAAACTAAATAAAAATGAGAGAAATACTAATAAAATCGCTTAGATTTAATTCAGAATCTCCTTAAATAATTGCGGCAACTATATCCCTAAGGTATAGTTGCCTTTTTTCGGCTACACCTCTCGCAGGAGAGTTTCTATTATTACGATAATTAACGTATTTAATAGACACCGAAGGCGCAAATCCGCTCGGAAACGCTCAGGTACAAAGGACTGCAAGAGTAACTCTTAAAATAATGAGTTAGCCGACTCTGGAGAGCGAGATGTAGTACATCTCCACCGAAGGGTATCAACTTATAAGCCTCTGGCATATAAGGAATCTCTCAGGTAGAAAGGACAGAGGGGCGGCAGATGATCATCATCTGCCGCCCTTTTTTTATGGAAAATAGTATATGTCAGAAACTAACGCCTCTCTACGCACTCCCCTCTACGACCAACACTTGCAAGCAGGCGGCAAAATGGTTGATTTTGCTGGCTGGGAAATGCCCATAAACTATGGCTCTCAAGTACAAGAACATCATCAAGTCAGAAAAGATGCAGGCATGTTCGATGTCTCACACATGGTTGTTGTTGACTTTAAAGGTGCTAACAGTAAAGCATTTTTACAGTACCTACTCGCCAATGATGTCGCAAAATTAAAAGACCAAGGTAAAGCACTTTATAGCTGTATGCTCAATGACAAAGCAGGCGTTATAGATGATCTTATTGTGTATTATTTAGCAGATGATTTTTATCGCATGGTAATTAATGCAGCCACACGTGAAAATGACCTCGCTTGGATAAACAAACAAATAGAAGGCTTTGATGTTAGCTTGCAAGAACGTGACGATTTATCCATGATCGCGGTACAAGGCCCTAATGCACGCGAGAAAGCACTATCGGTACTTGACAAGGAAGTTGCAGAAAAAGCGGCAATACTAAAACCCTTTTTTGGCGTACAAGTTGGCGATACTTTTATCGCACGCACAGGCTACACAGGCGAAGACGGCTTTGAGATTATGCTACCCAATGCAAACGCTGCTAACCTCTGGAATGCCTTTATTGATGCTGGAATTAAGCCAACAGGCTTAGGCGCACGCGATACCTTGCGTTTGGAAGCTGGCATGAATCTCTATGGAACCGATATGGACACCAGTACATCACCACTTAGTGCAGGTTTGCGCTGGACTATCGCCCTAGAACCTAAAGAGCGTAACTTTTTAGGTCGCGCTGCTTTAGAAGAAGAGATTGCCACAGGTTCAACATCGAAATTAGTCGGGCTGGTACTAGAAGAGCGAGGCGTATTAAGAAGACATCAGAAAGTTATCACCGCATCAGGCACAGGAGAAATCACCAGTGGTACATTCTCCCCTACTTTAGGCGTTGCCATTGCAATGGCTCGTGTACCTGCTGATACAGGCGATAGCTGCCATGTAGAAATACGCGGAAAACAATTAGCCGCACGAGTAGTAAAACCGCCTTTTGTACGCAACGGAAAATCTTGCCTGTAAACAACAACAGACACAATATCATTTAATATTAACAAAATGACGATAAGGAAAAACACATGAGCACAAATACCCCAGAAGACCTACTGTACACAAAATCTCACGAATGGGTGAGAGACAATAAAGACGGCACAGCAACCATTGGTATTACAGATCACGCCCAAGAATTATTAGGTGATATTGTTTATGTTGAGCTGCCAGAAGACGGTGCTGTTTTTGCTGCTGAAGACCCTTGTGGTGTGATTGAATCCGTAAAAGCCGCTTCAGATTTCTACTGCCCTTTAGGTGGTGAAGTCATCGCAGTCAATGAGTTATTAGATGACTCTCCCGAGTTAGTCAATAGCGAGCCTTATGGTGATGGCTGGATAATGACATTAAAGCTTGACTCTACAGATGATCTTGATCAGTTACTCGACTCTCACTCTTATATAAATGAAATAGCAGAGTAATTACACTCAAACATCCTCAAGAGTTAGGATTGCTTTAGTCGCTTAAAACAATCTATCGCGACTAAAGCGATCAACCCATACCCCCTTGATTTAATTATTTTTAATGAGCCTTAATTGCTTATCCACAAGATTTGATCAAACTTTTTATCAACTCATACCTTTTAGCTCTATTATTTTCGAACAGGTAGTCCCCCATGAACACCTCCCCTTTACACACACTTGAGCAACGTACTGATTTTATACACCGTCATATTGGTCCTGATAATGCTGATATAAAAGCGATGTTAAAAACCATTGGCTCAAATTCTATCGATGCCTTAATTCAGCAAACTGTTCCGAGTAGTATTCATCTTGAAATGGGGCTTGATTTAGCCGAAGCGTGTACCGAGCAAGAAGCGTTAAATCAGCTCAAACAGCTAGCAGAAGAAAATATCGTCAATAAATCCTATATTGGCATGGGCTATTACGACACCATTGTGCCACCCGTTATTTTGCGTAATGTGCTAGAAAACCCAGGTTGGTATACTGCTTACACACCTTATCAACCAGAAATTTCTCAAGGTCGCCTAGAAGGTTTACTCAATTATCAGCAGATGACAATGGACTTAACAGGCATGGACATTGCTAATGCATCCTTACTAGATGAAGCGACTGCCGCAGCCGAAGCGATGGCTCTATGTAAACGTTCAAATCGTCTGAAAACAGATAAGTTTTTTGTCGCAAATAACTTACACCCGCAAACCATTGATGTACTACAAACACGCGCCAAACACCTTGGCTATGAGTTAATTATTGGCGATATAGAAACAGAACTGGCTGATCACGAAGTCTTTGGAGCTATCACTCAATACCCTTCTAGCACAGGTGCAGTGATTGATATTGAGCCTATTATTGCTCAAGCCCATGCACAAAAAGCATTAATTTGCGTAGCCACTGATTTAATGAGTTTAGTACTACTAAAATCACCTGGAGAGCTAGGTGCTGACGTGGTTCTCGGCTCTAGTCAACGCTTTGGTGTACCAATGGGTTATGGCGGACCTCATGCTGCCTTCTTTGCTACCCGCGATAAATATAAACGCTCTATGCCAGGGCGTGTCATTGGTGTATCTGTTGATAGTCGTGGCAACCCTGCTTACCGCATGGCAATGCAAACACGCGAGCAGCACATCCGCCGCGAAAAAGCGACATCGAATATCTGCACTGCACAAGCACTACTTGCCAATATGGCCGCATTTTATGCAATTTATCATGGGCGAAAAGGCTTAACCACCATTGCTAATCGTATCCATCGCCTCACCTCCATCTTAGCGAAAGGCTTGCAGGAATACGGCTTATCACTCGTCAATAACACATGGTTTGACACCATCACCGTTGAAGTTGGCGATAAGCAAGACGAGATATATCAGCGCGCATTAAACGCTGGCATTAATTTAAGATTATTAGATGATGACAAGCTAGGTGTCAGTATTGATGAGCGAAAATCAGGTTGGGATATTATTGAGTTATTTGATGCCTTTCTTGGCTCTGAACATACGCACAATATTGCTAGTTTAGATAGCGCCACGATCAACGAAGTATTTTCAGGTATTGATGACAAGTTACTGCGTACTGATGACATTCTTAGTCATGATGTATTTAATAGCTATCACTCTGAAACAGAAATGTTGCGCTATTTAAAACGTTTAGAAAACATGGATTTATCACTTACTCATGCGATGATTCCATTGGGTTCTTGCACCATGAAGCTCAATGCAACCAGCGAACTGATTCCCGTTACATGGCGTGAATTTGCCGACATTCATCCCTTTGCCCCAAAAGATCAAGCCACAGGCTATCTAAAAATGATAGAGGAGCTAGCTAGCTGGTTAGACGAAGTAACAGGCTATGATGCCACCTCGCTACAACCTAACTCTGGCGCACAGGGCGAATATGCAGGTTTACTCGCTATCCACAATTATCAAAAAAGTATTGGTGAAGGACATCGTAATATTTGCCTTATCCCAAGCTCAGCACACGGTACAAACCCTGCCTCTGCCACCATGCTGAGTATGAAAGTAGTGATGGTTAAATGTGATGATAAAGGTAATGTTGATGTTGATGATCTACGCGAGAAAGCCGAGCTTCACGCCGATAATCTATCGGCTCTAATGATTACTTACCCATCAACTCATGGGGTCTTTGAAGAAGCCATTGTCGAAGTATGCGAGATTGTTCACCAAAACGGGGGGCAAGTATATATGGATGGCGCAAATCTAAATGCTCAACTCGGCTTATCAAAACCTGGGCAATTTGGCTCTGATGTATCCCATCTTAATTTACATAAAACATTCTGTATTCCGCATGGCGGTGGTGGTCCTGGCGTTGGACCTATTGGTGTTAAAAGTCACCTTGCACCCTTTTTACCAAGCCATTGCGTTACCCCTATTGACGGCTTAGATGAAAAAAATCGTGCTGTATCAGCCGCTCCTTTTGGTAGTGCCGCTATTTTACCCATCTCATGGATGTATATGAAACTTATGGGAGCAAGCGGTTTAAAACAAGCCACTGAAGTGGCAATACTAAACGCCAACTATATTACGGAACGTCTAGCAGATCATTACCCTATACTTTATCGAGGTGATTTTGGACGTGTTGCCCACGAGTGCATTATTGATATTCGCCCGATTGAAGAAGCATCGGGTATTAATAATGAGGATATTGCTAAACGCTTAATGGACTACGGATTCCATGCGCCAACCATGTCCTTTCCAGTTGCAGGAACGCTAATGATCGAGCCAACAGAATCAGAATCAAAAAAAGAAATTGATCGTTTTTGTGATGCGATGATTGCTATACGCGAAGAAATTAACAAAGTGCAATCAGGTGAGTGGAGCGTTGATAATAACCCACTGCGTAACGCGCCACATACCATGCTTGATCTAGCAGAAGACTGGGACAGACCTTATACGCAACAGGTCGCTATTTTCCCGAAAGGTGTTTCTACCACTAGCAAATACTGGCCGACAGTCAATCGTGTTGATAATGTTTATGGTGATCGTAATTTGATATGCTCTTGTCCCAGTATCGACACATATAAATAGGGTAGGTAATCATTATGGCAGGCAGTGGCAACACGGGAATAACGCGTATTATCAAAGCATTTGGCTTTTCCATGCAAGGATTAAAAGCAGCTTATAAATTGGAAGAAGCCTTCCGCCAAGAAGTATGGCTGTTAATCGTTGCCACGCCCCTCGCATTATGGCTAGGTGATACAGGCATAGAAAAAGCCTTGTTGATTGGCAGTATTATGCTATTGCTGATCGTCGAAATACTCAATTCTGCCATTGAAGCAGCGATTGATCGTTTTGGTGGGGAAATACATGAGCTATCAGGTAGAGCGAAAGACATGGGGTCAGCCGCGGTCTTTTTAGCGATGGTCAATGCGGGAATTATTTGGTTATTGGTGTTATTTTAAAGCTTCAATCATTGTAACTACTCAGATTGCGCTCTATTTTATTCAAGTTGAAGACAAAAGGGCGAGTTTTTTCACTACCCACTCTCTCGGGTGAAGCGCAGGAGTAAGCGGTTAGCTGGGTCGCCTTTTCTTTGCTTACTTTACTAAAGCATAAGATTCGATAAATCTCATCTAATCTTTTGGCGACGCAAAAGAAAGTAAGTTGT
>JALVDG010000350.1 GCA_027009095.1 Thiotrichaceae bacterium | reverse complement strand
ATTAGTATCTGTATTCTCGGTTGTTTTAGGCTCGCTATTCTCCACTATAACCGAAGACTTATCGCTTGCTAACTCTTCATTATTAGTAAATATGTTTTGATAAATGAGGTAGGCCATTAATATACCTCCTCCCGCTATTGCTACTTGTTTGAGTCCTATCATTTTATTAATTTCCTAAATGATTTATTTTTTTTAAAAAAAAAGCCAGACTTTTACAAGTCTGACTTTTCAATTCTAGTCTAAAACCAGACTAGTAAAAAATACTAAAATATTCCCTATATAACATTTTAATATTTTGCCATGGGCATTAGGTGAAAACCATTACACCTAATGCTTAGGCTAAATTTACGCCATTTAAGGGATACTTAACCATTAACACTAGTTATGTAAACGACTACCAGTAAAGGTACCTTTCTTAGACCAAGGTCCAGCTTTCTTCTCATCGTTATATCCACGAACCCACCAGTTGAAATACTCGTCATTATATGCAGCGGCAATAGTAGGACTATGAAGCTGTATCTGACATGTGCGTCCAACACCTGGATTATCTGTACAAGTTAACTCGGTCGAATCAACCAACACTTTAAACCAATTATCATATTGTAGATTGTGATCGAAATCAGTTATACGATTCTTAGTATCTCCTTCAGGAGAAAGCCAAAGTTCGTACCAGTTAGCTCTACCATAGTCTGGAGATAAATCAGTAAACTCAAGGATAGTGTCGTTGTTATTGGCACCAGTTCCATTATTATTAACACCACCACCTACAGGCGCACCATTTACAGGAGAAACAAGCACAGGCGCATTTGGCTTCTGAGTTATTGTTACAGTAGGTGTATAGTTAACACGGAATGTCTGATAGTTATTATCACCATTCTCGTATTGCCCATTAGCAAGTAGCGTAGGCAGCACCAAAGCGTTAGTAACTGGCGTAGGCTTTAAAGTAGGTAGGAATATTGGAAGTGGACCTGGTACAGTCGATGTGCGGTCACCATTAAATGTATAGGTAGGATCGCGATGCTTATTAATCTTATTCTTTGCTTTAGAAAGTCTAATATCAACCAAGCCAGCCACATCAGGCTCCCCTGCTGCATAGGCTATCTGATTTGCTACACTGGTATTAGTAAGAGCGATTAGATCATAGTTGATAGGTGCAGGTGGTCTTATAAGGCTCAAAACATTTTGAAGAATAACTTCGCCCGCAATATTACCAGCATCACTTTTACAGTTAAAGCGATTCTCTGTCTTAGAGTGAGCACCTAACTTTATGGAGTTAACCGCTATCTGATAGTATCCATTCTGAAGATCAGGGGTACGCCACTTACACAAGTGCATATCCGCCTCACCTACTGGATCAGAATCTATGGTGATATCACCGTCTGACTTATCATACTTTCCGTTTACAGGTGCTGTTCCTACTGTTTCTAAACCACATTGAATCGCACGACTATCTGCGGGGATCATTTTTTTAATGTGTGTTGCGTTGTGAGGATCAGGGTGACCACAACCTTTAGTAAGTGTGTTATGCGACGCTAGTGCAGGGTCGTTATAAGCACGTAAATCAATACTATAGAAGTCCGCATCAGTAGCAGCAACAAACCACACATCGACAGCTGGTTCTGTGGTTAATGTTATTCCTGGTAGTGGAGAATGGATACGAGAGTCACCAAGGTCACCAGCGCTCTGGTTTTGAGCAATAGCTCCAACACCAAAACCCATTCCAGAGACAAAAAAAGCGGTCGTTATTGCTTTTTTCAAAGTATTCGTTTTCTTCATAGAGTTTACCTATATAGTTTAATCATTAGATTTCTATAGAGTTTTATGGTGGGCAACAACATACTATGCCGACATATCATCTTACAAAATCGAATGGTGGAGATTAAAAAATCCTGCGTAACATAATATATATATATTTTATAGCCAGTTACGCGTGAAAGGTAATTTATCACAGACAAAAGGCTTAGGACAACTATTTTTTATTTTAATTTATCTAAAACCGAATTATTTTTATCTTAAAATAGTCATACTTTCCTTATGAACCTTATTAGAGATGCATCTTACTTAAACTTAAGACTTTTT
>JALVDG010000349.1 GCA_027009095.1 Thiotrichaceae bacterium | reverse complement strand
CCGCATTGTAAAAGAATTGTGTAATTGCTCTATCTGCTCCTGCATTCATTTTACGCGCGAAGTTTTCAATATCTGTTTGAAAATTTTCCGCTTGAGGATGCATCTCTGGATAGGCAGCAGCCTCTATCTGAAAATAATCCCCTGTTTCTTTACGGATAAACTCGATTAGCTCATTCGCATATTTAAAATCACCAATATCTTGCATGCCTGAAGGTAAGTCACCACGCAATGCAACTAAACGGTTAATACCATTGTCTTTATAGGTTGAGAGTATTTGACGAATATGATCTTCACTAGAGCCAATACAAGAGAGATGTGATGCAGTAGGAATACCTGTTTCCTTTTGTATTTCTAATACGGTACTCATGGTGCAATCTTGAGTTGAGCCACCTGCGCCATAAGTTACAGAGAAAAAAGCAGGGTCAAGTGCCGCTAACTGAGTACGCGTCTTTTTAAGATTCTCCATTCCTTTATCAGTCTTTGGAGGAAAGAACTCAAAACTAAATGATTGCTTGTTCATGTTATTAACATCCTAAGTACTTAGAGCAATAAAAAGCCCCTTCCTATATCTGCACGAGAAGGAGAAGAGGCTTTTAACTAAAGATTAATTAATCGTACTAATTAATATCTGTAGTGCTCAACTTTATATGGTCCTGCTTTATCAACACCAATATAATCTGCTTGATAATCTGTCAATTCAGTTAAATTTGCACCAATTTTAGCTAAGTGTAAACGTGCTACTTCTTCATCTAATGACTTAGGTAACATATAAACTTTGTTCTCGTACTTATCGCCGTCTTTGAAGATTTCGATCTGTGCTAACACTTGATTTGTGAAGGAGTTGGACATAACAAAGCTAGGATGTCCTGTTGCACAACCCAAGTTCACTAAACGACCTTTAGCAAGCAACAAGATGCTGTTTCCGCTAGGCAGTTTAATATGGTCAACTTGTGGCTTAACTTCTTCCCACTCGTACTTTTCCATGTCTGCCACAGCAATTTCATTATCAAAATGACCGATATTACAGACGATTGCCTCATGCTTCATTTGTAGCATGTGCTCTTCGGTAATAACGTGGAAATTACCTGTTGCAGTAACAAAAATATCCGCTTCTCCTGCAACATCATCCATTGTTACAACGCGATAACCTTCCATTGCTGCTTGTAATGCACAGATAGGATCTATCTCTGTAATCCAAACAGTTGCACCTAAACCACGCAGAGATTGCGCACAACCTTTACCCACATCACCATAGCCTAATACTACGGCAATTTTACCCGCAATCATCACGTCTGTTGCACGTTTAATACCGTCAACTAAAGACTCTCGACAACCGTACAGGTTATCAAACTTAGACTTTGTGACAGAATCATTTACATTGATAGCGGGGTAGATTAACTCACCTGATTTTTCCATCTCGTATAGACGATGCACACCTGTTGTTGTCTCTTCGGTGACACCTTTAATATTTGGACGGATATTTGAGTACCAGTTTGGCTCTACTTTTAACATCTTTTTGATTGAGTTGTATAAAGCAACTTCTTCTTCACTTTCTGGATTGTCTAATACAGAAAGATCAGATTCTGCTTTTGTACCTAGCTCAATTAACATGGTTGCATCGCCACCATCATCAAGAATCATATTGGCTGTATCGCCGTTTGGCCACATAAAGATTTTATGTGCATAGTCCCAATACTCGTCTAGTGTCTCGCCTTTGGTTGCGAAAACGGGCACGCCAGTGGCTGCAATCGCTGCTGCTGCGTGGTCTTGAGTTGAGAAGATATTACAAGATGCCCAACGTACTTCTGCACCTAATGCAGTTAATGTTTCGATTAGCACAGCCGTTTGAATGGTCATGTGCAAAGAGCCTGCAATACGTGCACCTGCTAATGGCTTTTCGTCGCCATATTTTTCACGCAATGCCATAAGACCTGGCATTTCATTTTCTGCGATATTTAATTCTTTACGTCCCCAATCTGCAAGACCGATGTCTGCGATGATGTAATCATTACTCATTTATTTATTTCCTAAATATTTAGTTGTAGCCTGTGTTGAGACACGAAACAGGGGATAGGAGGTTTTTATCAACG
>JALVDG010000348.1 GCA_027009095.1 Thiotrichaceae bacterium | reverse complement strand
AACCGCCGAGCGAGTTGCCGAAGCCTTTAAAATCATACTCTCTGATGACAAAGTAAAAGGTATTTTAGTGAATATCTTTGGTGGCATTGTGCGTTGTGATCTTATTGCTGAAGGCGTTATTGCGGCGATTAAAGAAGTGAATATCAATGTACCTGTGGTGGTACGTTTAGAAGGCAATCATGCCGAAGAAGGTACAGCTTTGCTCGATAGCAGTGGTTTAGATTTAATGAGTGCCACCGATTTAACGGATGCGGCAAATAAAATAGTAGCGGCAGTAGGAGAAGCATCATGAGTGTATTAATTAATAAAGACACAAAAGTCATCTGCCAAGGCTTTACAGGCAAGCAAGGCACTTTTCACTCAGAACAAGCCATTGCCTACGGCACAAACATGGTCGGAGGTGTCACCCCAGGAAAAGGCGGGCAAACACATTTAGACTTACCCGTATTTAACACCGTTAAACAAGCCGTTGCCGAAACGCAGGCAGATGCAAGTGTTATCTATGTGCCTGCACCTTTTTGTAAAGACTCGATTATTGAAGCCGCCGAGTCGGGGGTGGCGTTAATTGTTTGTATTACCGAAGGCATCCCCGCCCTAGACATGCTAGAAGCCAAAATGATCACCGATAGCTATGGAGTGCGTTTAATTGGTCCTAACTGCCCTGGTATTATCACGCCAGACGAATGCAAAATTGGCATTATGCCAGGGGCGATTCACCTAGCGGGCAAGGTCGGTATCGTGTCTCGCTCAGGGACATTAACGTATGAATGCGTTAAACAAACCACCGACCCAGGATTTGGACAAAGCACCTGTATCGGCATAGGTGGCGACCCGATTCCTGGGACAAACTTTATTGATACTTTAGCACTCTTTGAAGCCGACCCACAAACAGAAGCCATCTTAATGGTCGGGGAAATCGGCGGTACAGCCGAGGAAGAAGCCGCAGAGTTTATAAAAAGCAATGTCAGCAAGCCTGTCGTTGCCTATATCGCAGGAGTTACCGCACCAAAAGGTAAACGCATGGGACATGCAGGAGCAATTATTGCAGGAGGCAAAGGCACAGCGAATGAAAAATTTGCCGCCTTAGAAGCCGCAGGAGTACATACCGTACGCTCCCCCGCAGAGCTAGGCAAAGGCGTTGCCGAGGCGACAGGTTGGTGACATCAGTAATTCAGTAATAAAGTGTATTTGTTTGATTTTTTCGGTGCTAATTCTGCTATTATTTTTCATAAATCCACCATAAACTAATCAGCTTGCACTCTATAATTTACCCAATTTCTGCGTTAAAAGTGCTCATTTATACGGATAAACTTCGCTCTTTTGCTCTGAGCTTGAATAAAATAGAGCACAATCTGAGTAGTTATAACCCATTTGCATCGGAGAATAAAAATGTCTGACTCATCTTATCCTTTATCTGCTGAATTTGCTGCTCAAGCGAATATTAATGCTGAGCAATATCAAGAAATGTATCAACAATCTCTTGATGATCCTGATGAGTTTTGGGCGAAGCAGGCAGAAAAATACGTGTCATGGTATAAACCGTGGGATGTGGTTTCCGATTGGAGTTTTGCGAAAGATGATTTGCATATCAACTGGTTTAAAAATGCTAAATTAAATGTTTCTTATAATTGTTTAGATCGTCATTTAGCAACACGGGGCGACCAAGTGGCAATTATTTGGGAGGGGGATAGCCCAGAGGAAGATCGTAAAATTACCTACCGTGAGTTACATGAAGAAGTCTCTCGCTTTGCTAATGTATTAAAAGATCGTGGCGTCAAGAAAGGTGATCGTGTGTCTCTTTATTTACCGATGATTCCCGAAGCAGCGGTAGCGATGCTTGCCTGTACCCGTATTGGTGCGGTGCATTCGGTCGTGTTCGGTGGGTTTTCATCGGAAGCTCTTGCTAGCCGTATTAAAGACTCAGACTGTCAGGTCGTTATCACGTCTGATCAATCCATGCGGGGCGGTAAGAAAATTCCACTTAAAGTAAATGCCGATGTCGCACTAGAGTCGTGTCCAAACGTGCATACTTGCATTGTCGTTAAGCGTGGCGGTGAAGATATTGCTTGGAATGATGAGCGCGATGTTTGGTATGTCGATGCGGTTGCCGCA
>JALVDG010000347.1 GCA_027009095.1 Thiotrichaceae bacterium | reverse complement strand
CAGGGTTGGCACTTTCGCCAATCAATAAGCCTTTGGTTTCTTTCGCCATCCATAATGCAGTAAAACCAAGTATCAGACCGATGATAATTGAGGCGATACCATCAAACTCTGCAATACCTGTGTACTGTGCTAGTGAAATTCCCACAAAAGCAACCACTAAGCCAGTCATTGCAGCACCATCTTCAAACAAGACAACAAACAGCGAAGGATCTTTACCTCGCTTAACAGCTTCGATATAACCTAGCCTGCCTTTGCTTTCTTTAAACTCCTTTAGAGCCACGGTAAATGCAATACCTTCAAACAAAAAGGCCAAACCTAAAACAATATAATTGACGGTTGGATCGCCTAATTCCACAGGCTTTATAACGCGATGGATACCTTCATACAGCGATATACCCGCACCTAATGAGAAAATAAGAATGGCGACCACAAAGCTCCAAAAGTAGATTTCTTTACCATGTCCGAAAGGAAATTCTTTATTCGCAGGACGTGCGGCTTTTTTTAAGCCATAAAGCAATAATATTTGATTCCCCGTATCGACAATCGAATGAATACCCTCAGAAAACATCGCCGCACTACCTGTCATGGCTGCGGCAATAAATTTAGTGATGGCAATAACGGCATTGCCTGCTAAAGCGGCAAAGATAACTTTTTTAGATGATGATGCTGACATTACACGCCTTTAAAAAATTGTTGAAGTACATAGCCTGCCATGTGTAAACCAAACAAAGAAGGCAAATAGGAAATTGTACCATTAACAGAGCGAGGATGAGCATTTTCATCATCTTCTATAGGGCGGTGTTCTGTTCCTTTGCGGGGAATTTCATCCGAATAGATAACGGGATAGTTAAGAGAACCTTCTGCCTTGCGCATACGTTGACGCATCATACGTGCTAGAGGGCAAACTATTGTTTTATCAAGCGTCGCAACCTGTATTTTACTAGGGTCAATCCGCCCTCCTGCTCCCATGCTCGATATCACAGGAACACAGTTTTTCTGACAAGCAACAACTAAAGCAACTTTACTAGAAATAGAGTCGATACAGTCCAGCACATAATCGAAAGAGCCTTGTGATAATATCTCATCAATATTTTCAGGTTTGATAAACTGATTAATTTTGGTGATTTGCACACTAGGGTTTATATCTAAAGCCCGTTGCTCCATGACATCAACCTTTGCTTTACCTAGCGTTGAGTGCAAGGCAACAAGTTGTCGATTAATATTCGATAGCCCAACCACATCATGGTCAACTAGAGTTACTCTGCCAACGCCTGCCCGTATCATTGCCTCAGCAACAAAACTACCGACCCCTCCTATACCCGCAATTAACACATGTTTATACTTTAAAAAATATAAGTTGTCTTCGCCAATTAAAAGCTCTGTACGTTCATAAATACTCACTGCGCCATTCCTCCCGACTGTTTATTCCCCCTATTGGCGGAGATACTCGTTACTAAAGCTCCCTCTTCAGTTTCTGCATTATAAATAAGTGCCAACTGACGACCTTGATCTTCTCCTTTAAAATAACTTTTACGACCAAGCGATTTAGGATGCCACCAATCTCTCGGTGGTGTTGATGCATAAAAGGTAGTGTTTAAAATATCATCATTTAAATCAAGTTGTACTAATTTTTTAGCCCCAATAAAACGCTCAACCGCATCACGCTTGACCTTAAACACAAACCAAGCCGTTGATTTTGTTTTTGACCTTTTTCTTGCTGCCTCCACATCTCTAAAGTTTGCATCAGGCGATAAAAACCAAACACCTAACGCATCCTCCGCTGCTTCCGAGTCGGCATCGCGCACTACATTCTCTTTAATAGGAAAAAAAATATCGATAGCATAAGGCGATACAGCAAGCACAATACCTGCCAAAATAGTAATAGCCATCACAAAAGGTAAGATATATTTCATGTGTTTGATTTCATTTTAAATTAGTTTAAACAGTCGTTCAGCATTATTACGAGTCGTTTTAATCACCTCTTCGAGCGATATACCCCGTAAATCGGCAACGGTTTGTGCGATATAAATTAGCCACGCAGGTTCATTACGCTCTCCATAATGGCTTGCATCAGGCTGGTCAGGGGAATCCGTTTCTAATAACAAAGCATCCA
>JALVDG010000346.1 GCA_027009095.1 Thiotrichaceae bacterium | reverse complement strand
AATCCGTGATTTCAATGTGGGTTCAGGTATTAACTATAGAATGTGAGCCCTTCGAATAAACACAGTGAGTTTATAATTTTAATGAATATTTTGTTAAGTAATGATGACGGTTTTATTGCGCCTGGATTGAAGGCATTACATCAGCGTTTAAGTCAGCAGTTTGAATTAATGGTAGTTGCCCCAGATAGGGATAGAAGTGCTGCAAGCAACTCCTTAACCTTAGACTCTCCATTACGTTTAATAAAAAGAGGAGATAATTTTTATAGTGTTAATGGCACGCCGACCGATTGTGTTCATCTTGCGTTAACAGGAATTTATAATAATGCCCCTGATATTGTTATCTCAGGCATTAATGCGGGGGCAAATATGGGAGATGATGTTATTTATTCAGGTACAGTTGCAGCGGCAATGGAGGGACGAAGCCTAGGATTACCCGCAATGGCGGTTTCTTTAAATTCTTTTCAGCCACAATACTTTGCTACAGCTGTAGAGGCAGTAGTGGTACTATTGAGACAGTTGTCTGATTTTGGAGAAAAATCTGATACTATATTGAATATTAATGTGCCTGATATACCTTGGGGTGAAATAAAAGGCTTTCAGGCTACGAGATTGGGCAAACGTCATAAAGCTGAACCAGTTATTAAAAGTGAAGACCCCAGAGGAAATGATATTTATTGGGTTGGACCTCCTGGTAAAAAGCAGGAGGCGGGTGAGGGCACTGACTTTTATGCAGTAGAGCAAGGTTATATTTCGGTTACACCATTACATATCGATTTAACACGCTATCAAGTTATCGATGCAACAGAAAAATGGTTGCAGAAAGTTTAAGGGTATCAATAAAGTATGCGGGAATTAGACGTACAAGGAATCGGCATGACATCTCAGCGTACCCGAGACCGTTTGATTGATAAACTTGAGAAATTAGGAATAAAAAATCAAGATGTTCTTCGTGTAATGCGTCTTGTACCTCGGCACTTATTTGTAGATGAGGCATTATCAAGTCGTTCTTACGAAAATACATCGCTACCGATAGGGCATGGACAAACCATTTCTCAACCCTATATCGTTGCTCGTATGACGGAGCTGTTGCTAGAAGGTGAGGCTGATCTAGAAAATGTATTAGAGGTGGGGACAGGTTCGGCTTATCAAGCAGCTGTGTTAGGTGGCTTAGTTAAGAATTTACATACTGTTGAGCGAATATTGCCACTGTATCGTACTGCACGAGATCTTTTGTATGATTTGGGATATCGTAATATTTGGGTACATCATGCGGATGGCACATGGGGGTGGCAGGAGTCAGCTCCTTATGATGCCATTATGGTAACGGCAGCACCCAATGAAATACCTAAATCTTTAATTGAACAATTAAAAATAGGAGGACGGATGATCATTCCTGTTGGTGAAAAGAAGGGGGAGCAAGTATTGCAAGTTGTCATTCGTCGTTCAGAAAACGAGCATATTATTAAAAACCATGAATCTGTCGTTTTTGTTCCTTTTTTACAAGAAGAATCAAAATAAAATAAAAAAAGTCCTTTGAAATGAAACTGTTTTCTAATATATATAATAAAGTGATTAAATACTCACGACATAAGTATGCAGAAAGGTATCTTGGCGCCTTAAGTTTTGCGGAATCATCTTTTTTCCCTATTCCGCCTGATGTTATGTTAATACCTATGTCTTTAGCTGAGCCACCTAAATGGATTCGGCTTGCCTTGTTAACGACTATCATGTCGGTACTAGGAGGAGTGGCTGGTTATTTTTTGGGAATTTGGGCTATTGAGTGGTTACATCCCATCATTGCAGATTGGGGGTATACTGAAAAATTTGAACAGGTAAAAGGCTTGTTTGATCGTTGGGGCGTATGGGCTATTCTCGCCGCTGGCTTTTCCCCCATACCTTATAAACTATTCACTATTTCTGCGGGGTTATTGTCGATGGCTTTTTTGCCATTTGTTTTTGCCTCAATGGTAGGTCGGGGACTTCGGTTCTTTTTGGTTTCAGGGTTGGTAGCAAAAGTTGGACCAAAAATGGAACCATTGATCATAAAATATATCGAATGGTTAGGTTGGCTGGTTGTTTTATTATTGGCCTTAATTATATTAATTACACAGGTTTAAGTCATGGAAAAAAAAGTTAAATTATTAGCTGCTTCCTCGTTGGTTGTGGTTTTAGCATCGGGGTGTGCTCCTCAAAACACAAGATCAGGAGTTTATGATAATAGCAACTACGGTTTTGGGGCAGGAGCATCTCAAAACTCACAAGTTGCAACGGGTAATACCTGTGGTGCTTGCAATGCTAGGAAAAACACATATGTGCCTAGAAAGACATATACGCCAAGAAAGACGTATACACCTAGAAAAACGTACACTCCCGTAGCTAGAGGAGGGCATACGCAGCAGTGGTATATAGACCGTTGGAATAGGCAACAACAGCAACAACAGCAACAACGGTATCGACCAAAACCAAAACCAGTATATAGAGCGCCAGTAAAGACATACAGAGCACCAGCAAAAACATATAGCGGTTATGGTGGAGCGAAGAGAAGTACTTCTAGCTATTATGATTATAGTAAAGCAGGAGGTTACTCTACTTCTAACAAGGATATTTACACTGGAGCAAGTAGCAGTACGAATTATTCAACATCAAATACAAATACTTATACAAGTAACTCTGCTTCTAACTCTGC
Organism: Thiotrichaceae bacterium; assembly: GCA_027009095.1. Taxonomy (GTDB): domain Bacteria; phylum Pseudomonadota; class Gammaproteobacteria; order Thiotrichales; family Thiotrichaceae; genus JAGLBW01. The sequence goes on along the minus strand of JALVDG010000346.1, from coordinate 5,702 downwards.
TTCAAATAAAAGTATCTATACTGGTAGCTATGCAAATAACACCTATAAGCCATATACTCCAAAGACTTATACCAGTGGTGCTAATGCAAGCACATATACAGGAGGATCATCAACAGGCGGTGGCTATAGTAGCGCGTATGGTGGTGGAGAAGTCGCAAGTGGAGATTATAAAGCAGGGGATTCTTCTTACACAGTAAGAAAGGGCGATACTGTATTTTCTGTTATGCGCTTAACAGGTGTTTATTGGAAAGATATTATCAAGCTAAATAACTTACAAAAGCCAAGTTATACAATCACTCCTGGTCAAAGATTACGTTTAAAATAATCGTGACACTTGTAGTGATAGTGAGATAAAAAAGCCCCTGAATAATTTTCAGAGGCTTTTTTATAGGTGATATGGTTGAAACGTTAGTTCTTAGGAGTCTATTTTATGTGTATTTTTTACTTCTTCCCTATTAGCTCAATTTGATATCCGTCAGGATCCTCGATAAAGGCAATAATGGTCGTGCCCGCATTCATTTTTCCAGCTTCACGTATAATTTTGCCACCGTTTTGCTTAATATCAGCAGTCGCCTTGTAAACATCGTCAACTTCAATGGCTATGTGACCAAAAGCAGTGCCTAAATCGTAAGAATCAGTATCCCAATTATGAGTTAGCTCAAGTACTGTATTATTTTTTTCGTCCCCATAGCCCAGAAAAGCAAGTGTAAATTTTCCTTCTGGGTAATCCTTTTGACGAAGTAATGTCATCTGCATCACTCGGGTATAGAAATCAATAGAGCGTTGTAGGTTGCCGACACGCAGCATGGTATGAAGAATTCTCATTATTATATAATCCTATAGTTTACTATGACTTCGATCACAGCGAGGAGCTTTTTTAGTGTGTTTACAACCACAAAGACCCACTTTCTTGGTTTCATCTACCTCTATTTTTACAGGTTCGAAATGAGTTCCCTTATGAGAACCGTCACAAAATGGTTGGTTTTCTGAGCGACCACAAGAGCACCAATAATAGGTTTTTCCTGTTTCTAACTCAACAACATAAGGTCCCTTTTTTGCAATGACAGGTTGTGATCTATGAGGCATAACGTCTTTCCTATATATAATCAAAGCATAACAATGCAGCTTTTTACTTTAAACATCAATCTCTCTTGAAAACTTTAGGGTGATTGAAGGGCTTAATACTTAGATGAATTTTTATGAATCTTGTATTATTTATCAGTTAGACTGGTTGATGTACTTATCAATATTTTGGGAGTTAAGTCCTTGGACGATTTAAAAAAAGAAGTAAAAAAATCAGATCAATCAAACCTAGTGGCTTTCTTATTAATAATCATTCTAATTGGAGTATTTGTTTTACTTATAGATGATTACGATAAGCAGCCTGAAGATGCAAATGTATACATTCAGGCAGGGCATGAAGGGCGGATATTTGGTAATACAGGCTCTGTTTCTGCTTATGGACGAGAGATGGATTGGAATACGATAGTTGCAGATGAAGCGACACGTATATTACGCAATGCGGGTGTTAGTGTTATTCGTGCAAAAGCAGATCATAAACGAAAGAGTAATATACAGTTAGCCTTATCGATTCATTTTGATGGGAGCAATAGAGCTTGCCGAACAGGAGCGTCGATAGGCTATCCTCATTATTCAGACAGAAGTGCGGCACGTGCTTGGAAGCAGATTTACCGTCCTATATTTCCCTTCAAGTGGATGCCTGATAACTTCTCAAAAAATCTTAGTAGATATTATAATTATTATTACACGCAAGCGAGCGATGCAGAGCTAGTCCTAGAACTAGGTGAAATTAGCTGTCCTGAGCAAGCACGTTGGTTAAAGCCACGATTAAAACGTTTGGGAGCATTAGTTGCTTATTTTGCGGCACAACGCATTGGTGTGTGGAGTGTTGCTAAGCCTAGAATTTAGTACATCAACCAGGTGGTACGAGCCTCTGATAAGCCGGTATCTGGAGGCTTGGCTGTTCCAAAATTTACCAGCTTTTTAGAATCAATACCAGCATGTTTATATTAATGTCGTGGTATTTAATAATAATAGGAAGTGTTGATCTAGCGGGTATCAGGGCGTTTTTTGATGCCTTGATGTTTGGAATTGGCGGAAGAGGAGGGATTCGAACCCTCGGTACGGATAAATGTACACACGCTTTCCAAGCGTGCTCCATCGGCCACTCGGACACTCTTCCATGGAGTTTTAGATAGAGATAAATATACACACTATCGTAAGATGAGGGGAGCTTATATCAGTTTCTATATTGAGACAAGAGTCAGTCTATAAGTTTGTTTGTTAAGCGAACTTTTGAAAGAATAATAATGTCTATTTGATTAATTTGTATTTGTACATTATTCTAACGGTGAATAAAAATTATGGAAGAATGATATGTCAAAGGATAATGACGTCACTACCTTGCAAGAATATATTATTTCAGGAATTGTCATTACATTTTTTGGACTCTTGTACTGGTATTTATCAGGTGGCTTTGCGGGGAATAATAATCAAAATATTTCTCCAGAAGGCTCATCACAAGGTTATACCTTGACCAGTTTAGGGAGTTCAGAGGCTGGAAAACTAAGCCTTAAAAGTGATTCTGCTCCCCTCTCTTCAAATTCTACAATATCTCCTCCAAATAATTCGATTGCTGTTGAAGAAGCGAAAGCGGAAGTGGAGCTTGCCAAGTCATCAGTTGAGCTAGACAACAAGTCCAAGGAAAGTCCTAAAGAAGACTTAGCTCAATTGAAGGCTAAAATTGATAAGGAGGAGCAAAAAGACAAGAATGCGGAGCAGCAATTAGCAACAACCTCTCAAGAGGTGCAGGCGCAAAAAAGTACGGTAGAAGCCGCACCTAAAGTGAATGACGTTTTACAAAAGACTGAAGATCTCAAAGAAGAAAAGCACGAGGAAGTAGTCTCTAATGATTTAATTTACCTACTTCCTAATGGGCAGAAAGTTGAAATTCCAAAAGATGGATTTGAAAATAAATTTAGAGAGGCGATTATCAAAGGTGATAGAGATACGCCAATAATTTTTGATAGGGTCTATTTTGAAACAGGGTCTAAAGAGCTAAGTCCACAATCTGATTATCAGGTTGCCTCGACTGCAGCTTTATTAAATACCTATAAGGATATTAATATTGTTATTCGCGGGCACTCTGATAATAGAGGGTCATCCAAAAAGAATGCTCAATTATCATTGTTCCGTAGTGGTAGCATGAAAAAGGCTTTAGTTAAATTGGGCATAGATCCTAAGCGGATAAGTATTGAAGGTATAGGGGATGCTGAGCCCGTTGCTAGCAATAAGACTAAGCGTGGACGTAGAAATAATCGTAGAATAGATCTTATTATTAAGTAGATTTTTTGTAACTACCCAGCTCGCACTCTATTTTGTTTGCCCGATTTCTGCGTTAAAAGTACTCATTTATGCTTATAAACTCCGCCTCTTTGCCTTGAACTCAAATAAAATTAGAGTACCGCAATCTGAGTAGTTACGATTTTATTATTTACATTCCTTAATGTAGTAGTGAAGAGTAGGATCTTGGTTGGTATATGAATGATGAATGTAAGTGGACTATTTAACGCTTGCAAATTGTGAAAAACACCTTAAAAACAGTAATTGGAGTATTATCATGGATGGATTTATTTCCTCATTAACAAGTAGCTTAGGATCGCTTGGTTCTGGCAAATTAGGGCATGCCTTAATCGGTTTATTGATTCTTGTTATTGGTTTACTAATTGTTAAATTTGTTTCGAGTATCTTTAAGAAAATATTAAATAATATAGGTTTTTTAGAAAGTACAAATCTTGCACAGCCTATTGCTTCTTTAATAAAAGCAATTTTAACAATTTTTGTATTAATGGCAGTACTTCAGCACTTTGGATTAACCGATGTACTAGCTCCATTGAAAGGAATGGTTAATAAATTCCTATCTGCCATACCTAATATTATAGGTGCGGGTGTTATTGGCTATGCTGGTTGGGTTATTGCAAAAATAGTGTCTGAATTAGTAGGTGTTGGTCTAAGCAAAGTTGATCGTCAGTTGCTTGATAAAACGGGTAATGACAGTATTAAAGTCTCAAAAATTGGCAGTTCTTTTAGTTTTGCCGCTGTTTTTTTGCCAATTATTGTAGCAGCGCTCGGTGTGCTTAATATTCCTGCTATTACCGTTCCTGCATCAGATTTAATTAATAAATTAATGGCAGCTATCCCTAATATTATAGGAGCGGGTATTATTTTGATGGTAGCCTATTTTGTAGCAAAATTTGTTATCTCTATTTTATCAGGAATATTCGAGGGAATGAATATAGATGCAATGCCTGAAAAATTAGGTATTCAAAGTATTTTCTCAAGTTCATTTACACCCACTAAATTAATTAGTGGCTCTATTATGTTTTTCTCAATGCTAACTGCATCAACAGCAGCGGTAAATACTTTAGGTATTGATGTTATTTCTAATATTTTCGCAAAAGTATTACAGTTCGGTGGCGGTATTCTTGTTGGCGGTGTGATCTTGTTAATTGGTAGTGTACTTAGCTCAATTGCTTATGAAAAATTAGCACCTAACAATAAAACACTAGCAGGTATTGCAAGAATAGCTATTCTTGGATTAGTTTTAGCAATGGGCTTACGCGCAATGGGTCTTGCAGATAATATTGTGAATATGGCATTTGGTTTCACCATTGGTGCAGTAGCAATTGCAGCTTCACTAGCCTTTGGTTTTGGTGGTCGTGATGCTGCTAAGAAAGTGGCTGATAGTTGGGCTGATAAGCTAAGTAAGTAAGATAAATTAGTTTGTAACTTTGCTTATAGATTAGGATTGAACAAAGCCCAACCTTTATGTTGGGCTTTTTTGTTTATTGTTAAAGTTTCTACAGGGATGCTATATATCATCTTTTTCCTGCTACAATATTTTTTGTAAGGGATTTTTAACTTTGACTTTAATTTAAAAAATTATGAGCTTGTAAGAATCCTCAGTCTTTAAAAATCAAACAAAGGTGTAAGATGCGTCAATTAGTATTGCTGAGTAGTTTATGTGTTCTTTTAAGTGCTTGTTCTGGAAATGATTTAGACTCTCCTGTTAAAACCTGTCAATCAGTTGCCTCTATTTTGATAGGCTCTGCACTGCCGTCTAATATACAGGCAACTCAAAAAGATAATAGTGATGCTCAAATTGTTATATTAGCTTTTCAACTCTCTGATGAGCAAAGAGAGATGAATGTGGAGTGTCGGTATGAGCTAGAGTCTGCGAGTGGAGGAGATTCCGATACGGAACTATTTGGTAAATATGAAAAAGTGCCTTCAGAAATGCTAATAAATGGTCAAGCAGTTCGAAGACCAGACTTGATTAGAGCAATTAACTCTGCAACAGTGCAAGCAGGGAAAAAAGTAGTGAAAGAGGCGGATGCCGCTTTGCAAAAATTATAGTATTGATTTTAAACTATAGTTTTTCAGATAAATAATTTCCAAACCCAAGGAGTCCAAGCTTTAGCTTGTGCGGATAACACAAGCTAAAGTAACTGATGTTACGCAGTCACTCTTTAAAATATCAGTGAAGGTTTTCGTAGCCCTTTTGAGTTTAGGTTCTTTTGCTCTCTTTCGTATAAGGGCTACAACTTACTTTCTTTTGCGTCGCCAAAAGATTAGATGAGATTTATCGAATCTTATGCTTTAGTAAAGTAAGCAAAGAAAAG
>JALVDG010000345.1 GCA_027009095.1 Thiotrichaceae bacterium | reverse complement strand
AAAGGCTAAAGTATCTTTTTCTAGCGCTTCATTATGTGGTGCAGCCACTAAATGTCCTTTTTCTATCTTCATGGTGACAGGTTTTTCTTCTGGCTGAATAATGGCTATTTCTTCACCTGCACGCAATCCGTACATTTGATGAAACTGCATCAGTGATATATCTTTTTTGTGATCTTCATAAATACTGTGTCCCAAAATGGGATAGCGAAGTTTATCAATGCCGATTAAATCCAATGCTGTGGCTAAAAGATCGGGCTGCATTGAGAGTCTGTTTACCTTCTTAGCTTCTACGCCCTCACCTAAAATCAATCCCATTATTTTAAACATATTAAATGGCAGTAAATCATCACCATACACCCGCACATTATGATCAGAGGCAATAAGGAAAATAGTATCTTTATAATACGGTAGCTTACGCGCCTCATCGATAAACTTGCCAATGGCATAATCTGCATATTTAATGGCATTTTCGGCGGTATTTTTCTTTATCCCTTCAACAAGTTTAATGCGTCCTTCTGGGTATTCAAAAGGTGTATGGTTTGATGTGGAAAACATAACGGATACAAAGGGTTGTTTTTTATTATAAAACGCTTGAAACTCTTGGTTTGCTCGTGCAACTAAATCTTCATCGCTTACTCCCCAAATACCATGAAAGACAGGATTTTCAAATTTCTTTTCATCGATAATCTCGTCAAAACCATTGCCGTAAAACCACGATGCCATATTATCAAAACGCTTTTCACCACCGTAAATAAAGACGCTGTGATAGCCATAAGGTTTGAGTAATTGTGCCACTGTAAAGAAGTCTTTTTGTGATTTATTACGTTTTAACACCCCCTTGCCAGGTACAGGAAGAAAGCCTGCGCTTAAGCCTGCTAAACCACGAATGCTACGTGTACCGTTAGAGTAGAGTGAGTTAAAAAATAGCCCTTGTTTGGAAAAGCGATCAATATTGGGGGTAATGCCTCGATGATCGCCTAATGCGCCAACAAACTGTGCGCCTAAACTTTCTTGGACAAAAATTACTAAGTTTTTGGGTTTATCCCGCTTAAATGCAGTCGGTACTACCCGTGCAAATGGTGTTTTACAGCGTTTAGGATCAAGGTCTAAACGCTTTCCCATGCGTTGATATGCTTCTTCAACCGACATTTTTCCGTAGCGTTTCATATCTGCACCCATTGTTTTTTGGGTATAATAGGCATAGCCAATCGCATAAAGGGAGTTTTTAGTTATCTCATTCACCAAATGACTTTTGGTGTAAGTGGCATCAGAGATATTGGCAGGACGATGCTGAAAAGAAGAGCGCATGCCGATAAATAAAATCAGAAAAACAGGAATAAACAGTAAGGCGCGTTTAGCATAAGATATCTTATAAACTTCACGGAAAAAATCTTTTGAGTGCTTCCAAAACCACACAGCAAACACGATTAACATTACACTGCTGATCAATAATTCTGGTTTATAGCTTGCCCAAATATTACCTAACACTTCCTTAGGGTATTCAAGGTAATTAATAAATAGCGCATTGGGTCGCACATCAAATTCGGCAAAGAAAGGAAACGTGGCATTCTCAATATAAATAATCACTAAGAAAATCAATAGAAAATAAATTCGTAAGCTGATATTTCCTACTACCCTTAAAAACCCGGGTAGCAGTAGCAAAATCATCGCGGGAATCAGTAAAAATAAGCATGCCACGATGGTATCCATGCGCAGACCATATAAGAAAGTCCACCAATATTCTGTCCCACTTTGGCTTATACGGTCATAATACAGTACAAATAAACCAAGTCGCCCTAAAAAAAATATTGCCACCATACCTAAGTAGATAATGAGTAATTTTTTTATAGGAACCCAAAGAGCGGTCTTTTCTGTAAAGCTAAGCATATTTAATCTACTCTATAAATTTAGAGCGGATTATATGCGATTAATCATGCCAAATATAATAATGAAGGATATTTAACCATGGAACAAAAAATTGAGTTTGATGTAGACTGTTTTGGCACAATCGATAAAGAAAACAAGGAAAGCTGTCACCATTGTAACTATAGCGAGCAATGTAGCCAATTCAAACCTAAACTAGCCGAGCTTAAAGAAGCAGCGGTAAAAAATTATCTC
>JALVDG010000344.1 GCA_027009095.1 Thiotrichaceae bacterium | reverse complement strand
TGAGCTAGCTTGAAAAATATAGGCCATTGCTTTTTTTAATGGTTCTTTTTGTAAACTATAAATAATATTTTTTTGATTTTCAGACAAAGGGGAAAATTTTGTTTCAAGCAATAAAATCAAACTATTTGCTTCACCTTCCCTACGACCTTTTTTACGCCCCTCTTTATGACCTTCATTAGTAAAACGTTGTTTTGCTTTTTCCCATGCTGCTTCATCTTTAAGTTGAGCTAAGATAGCGGGGTCAATATCACGCTTTTTAATTTGATTAATAATATCTTGCCAAATGGGTTTTCCATACTGATCATTGTCTATTTTTCCATCTAAAGAGTCCTCAATTAATCTTAACCATTCTTGAGTTTTTGCTGGAGTTTTATCATTGATTTGTCGTGGACAGAGAAATACCAAACGATGCGGGTAAATATCAATAGTTTTACCGTATTCATCAATTGGATTCATATCACTCACGGCACAGCTAAAATTAATACTGCCATCACGAGGTGTGCTAGTTAGAACCACGATGGTATATACCGTTTGTTGAAACTCATATTCACGATAGCCACCAGCCTGCTCTATCAAGCTAATCAAATGGTAATATAAAAAACGATCAAAAAAATCCTCCTCCTTAATATGTTGAATTTCAACAATAATACGCTGCTCTTTATCCTCAGCAAATAGATCATAACAACTACGCACAAAACCAATAGGCTTAGGGTATTCGTATTCAGTATGCACCTTGTCTGTTTTAAATTTAATGTCTAAAACATCCTCAACAAAATGATTAAAAATATAGGGTTGGCTAAATACCTGTTTAAACATTACCCCCGATTTAAGCGGAATCACTTGCATGATTTTCTCCTTCTCTATTTGTAAAATAAAGAGTCTAAGGTATTTTTCACTAGTTTCCACGTTCTAAAAGGAGTGAAAGATTTATCTTTTCCCATGCCGATGCCGTTAGGCGAGGCTGGCTTTGTTATATTATAGAACGGTGTTTTTTACTGAAAAGCTGAAGTTTTCACTCCTTTTGTCAAGAAATTATTTTATGCGCATGCTTAAGCCTTCTTTAAAAAAGCACTTACTAAAACAATTCGTGTGCCATTAACACGTCCTTCAATATGCTCTGGCTTGTCGGTTAGTGATATATTTTTTACAACAGTACCGCGTTTGGCTGTAAAGCCTGCGCCTTTGACTACTAAATCTTTGATTAAAATAACTGTGTCACCTGCATTTAAAATCGTGCCATTACTGTCTTTGGTTAATTCAATATTCTCATCGGTGTCTTCTTGCTGGAGTGATTCTGCCCATGTTTTAACTTCGGGTTCTAAATACAGCATTTCCAGTAAATCTTGTGGCCAACCTTCTGCTCTTAAACTATCTAATAATCGCCATGCCATGACTTGAACTGCTGGTTCAGGATTCCACATGCTATCGTTTAAACAACGCCAGTGATTGATATTTCCAGCGGTAGGGTCTTTTATTTGCTCTTGACAGGTCTTGCAGATAAGTAAGCATTCTTCGGCAGTCTCTCCTGATTTTGGAGGCACTGGATAAACCGTTAAATTTAAATTCGATCCACATAGTTCACATTTTGAGCCACTACGTTGTTGTAAGGTTTGTTCGATTGTCACGCGATGATTACTCCAAAAATCAGTTATTAAGGTTACTCTAAAGATAAGCCGAAGGAGTATACCAGCTCTTTTAAAATCACTCATCAAGTCGTTTTTTTCATAGTAAATCGTAAAAATAACAGGAATAATGTGCAGTTGATTATATTTAAGGAAGTTCTAAGCAATGGTGAATAAAACACTGATAGAAAAAATACTCACAGCGCGTGTCTATGATGTGGCGAAGGAAACCCCATTAGACTTTGCTAAATCACTTTCTAAACGCTGTCATAATCAAATTTATCTTAAGCGTGAAGATTTGCAGGTGGTGTTTTCATTTAAATTACGCGGTGCATTTAATCGCATGTTTTTGTTATCGGATGAGGCTAAGGCACGCGGTGTTATTGCTGCTTCAGCGGGAAATCATGCCCAAGGTGTTGCTATATCAGGGATGAAAATGGGTATTGAAACCACGATTGTAATGCCAAAAATTACCCCAGAGATTAAAGTGCAGGGGG
>JALVDG010000343.1 GCA_027009095.1 Thiotrichaceae bacterium | reverse complement strand
TTTTCTCTTCACCCCTGAGCGTATTAATTCACCTGTCAAAGCCCTTTCTGGTGGCGAAAGAAACCGTCTGCTATTAGCAAAATTATTTATCAAACCTGCTAATGTTTTAGTACTCGATGAACCAACCAATGATTTAGATATAGAAACATTAGAGCTACTAGAAGAGCTACTGCTAAACTATACAGGTACCGTATTAATCGTTAGTCATGACCGTGCCTTTATCAATAATATTGTCAGTAGTTGCCTAGTGTTTAAAGGCGATGGGAAAATTGATGAATTTTTCGGAAGCTATGATGAATGGCAAGCACTCAACCCTAGTTCTGGTCTTGCTAATGAGTCAGATAAAAGCTTAACGAAAGAAGCTAAAAAAACAACTTCTGCCAAAGTTAAAGAAAAAACAAAAGCAAATACCGCACATAAAAAACAAGAAAAAAAACTTAGCTATAACGAAAAACGTGAACTAGAAGCCTTACCCGAAGAAATTGAAAAGTTAGAGGCTGAGATTGAGTCACTACAAGCAGTAATGGCAGAGCCTAACTTCTTTACTCAAGATCATAAAAAAGTAGCCAAAATAACCGATAAGCTCAAACAAGTGGAAGCTTTACTTGCAGAAAAATATGAACGATGGGAAATACTGGAATACTAGGATAGATCAGCAGTGAAAGTGTTTGAGCAGAATTTACGGAGCGAGTTTTTTCACTGCCCATTCTAGCGGATGAAGCGTAGGAGTAAGCAGTTATCTGAGTCGCCTTTTCTTTGCTTACTTTACTAATAACATTCTAAAGAGTGACTGCGTAACATCAGTAAAACAGAAGTAATGGTTTAGCAAGCACCATTTCACTTTAGCTACTTTTGCAAATAGTATTACGAATGATCTCCAAACCTTTTTTCAGCTCTTCTTTATCTTTGGCATAGTTTATACGGATACACTGATATTGATGCTCCCACGCATCATCTATCCCCATAAAAAAATTGCTCCCCGATATAATATACACATCTTGCTGTTTCAGTTGTTGGTATAAGGTATCGCTATTAACTCCCATATCTTTAAACCATAGCCACATAAAAAAAGCGCCTTCTAGTTTATGTAGATAAACAGGGAGATCGGCAAAAATTTGCTTAAATAACTCAATAGCCACCATTGCTTTTTGTTGGTAATAAGGTTTGATGATCGTATGACATAGGGGCAATAGCTCATCATTTTTAACCATGCGGGTGAGTAGGGTCGAACCGACACCATTAGGAGCAAGGGTCATTATGCCACTGATCTGACGGAGGGCATGAATGATATTGTCATTGGCGATAACAATGCCTGTGCGTAACCCAGGCAGACCGAGCTTAGATAATGATAAACATAAAATAGTATTTTGATTCCAGCTTAGCTCTGCATCGGTATAAACTGCCGCAGGAAAAGGGAGTCCATACGCATTATCAATAATCAGTGGAATTTGATGCTGTTGCGCTAGCTGATCTAACTTTGCTAGCTCCTGATCGGTGATAACATTGCCTGTGGGGTTGGTTGGGCGCGAAACACAAATAGCCGCGATACTTTTATCAATATGCAGTGCATCAAAGTCAATTTGATACTTAAATTGTTTATTGTCTAGCAAGGTGATTTCGGGTTTAACCGAGCTAAACATCTTGTCACTTAGCCCTTGGTCGGCATAACCTACATATTCTGGCGCAAGCGGAAAAAGAATCTTTTTTTGTGAGCCATCAGGCATCTCTCCTGCCAGTAGATTAAACAAGCTAAAAAAACTGCTTTGACTACCATTTGTTAGTGCAATATTGCTCGCTCGAAGCTCCCACGGGTAATGCTTATTAAACATATCAACAAGTGCATTGATAAACGCTTCATTGCCTTGAGGTGCATCGTATAAGCCAATCATCTGTGTAGCTTTTGAGCTATTGATCAACTCACTTAGCTCTGCAATAAAGCACTCGCTAGCTTCAGGAATAAGCGCAGGGTTGCCACCGCCTAACATAATGATATTTGAATTATTGCTATGATTCGCTTTGCCCAAATCATCCATTAATTGAGAAATAGCATTAGACTTGGTAAATTTTTTACCGAATTTGGAGTAGTTCATGAAAGGTGGTAGATTCCATTAAATTGCTGAAGA
>JALVDG010000342.1 GCA_027009095.1 Thiotrichaceae bacterium | reverse complement strand
CTTTGCGCCCTCCCCCACTATCGCCGCTCGATGTTCATGTGTCCAAAAAGGAGGGAATAAAACCAGCTTGCCTTTTTCGGGCGTGATTTTTACATCTTGAAACAAAAATTCCGTCTCCCCGCCCTTACCTTCCATATCATTTAGATACCATAACGCAACTAACTGCCGTTGTGCCAGTGCGGGGCTATCACCATCGACATGCCAATGATAGTACTCTCCAGGCTGATAACGCTGTAGGTTATAGCCCTTATCGCCAAAGCGTTCCATCTTAGAAAAATAAGGATAAGCCTCTCCAAACTCGCGTAACGCCAAACTTAGAGAACGAAATAAATTATTATTCACATCTTGCCAATGCGGTTTACCTGTCACCACTAAATCGGTGGTTTTCTTTAAGCCTGTATTCGCCCCCATCTCTGAACCGACACGCCCTTTGTATTGATCCGCCTCATTTGCTTCAAAACGTGCAATCATATCGTCACATAAAAAATCAGGTAGCGCATTTTCATACTCAAATATAAAACTATGGGGTTTTACCTCTTTGATATGTTTCATAAGTAATTTTGCTCCACTAGACTTTCAATATCACTTGCCGCATCCGCACCGTTATCTGCAAATATCTGTAAACACTGCTTGGCTAGTTTCTCCCAATGCTGATGGGATGGTTCGATTATGTCCACAATATGTTTTAAATCTCCCGTCTTATACCATTTTTCATAAGATGCGATGAGTCTTGGGGCAATTTTTTTACGCATTGCCATCATACTGCCAAAGTAAAAATGAATAGAAGCAGGATTATTTTTTACGACAACTTGCTCCAACGTTGTTAACGCATCAGCTAAATGGTCTCGAATAGCACGTAGCATAATTTCAGCCGTTGAGCGCGGTAGTGCATTTAGCATCTCATTCCACTGCTCACCTAACAGCCTACCGGCTAAAACCTCACCTAACTCATGCTCGATAATTAAAGCAGACTCAACTTCAGCCATTTTATCCAGTGCCACTTCAGTATCCCCTTCAAAATCATAAGCGGCAACCGCACGACCTAGAGGGCTATCAACGGGACTCATGCGCCATTCTTCCACCTTCTCCCACAGCATACGGCGCAGTGATTCATTGCGGATAAAAATCAAACCATCTTGCATCATCGCAGGCGGTGCAGCCATATCGCGTGCATACTCCGCCCCTGAGATAAAAATATCGACACCATCACGCTGATAATGATCTTCTAGCTTGGCAATAAAAAAGTGCGGGCGACAACGAATACCTAAACCTGCACTGTAGATAAAACCTTGAGGATTCAATACCGCGTTAATAGCTTCATTATCAAAAGCATCGTAAGACACGCCCTCTATTTCTAAAGGTACATAATCTAGCCCCTCCAGATCATCCCACAGCTCTTCGCGCGCGCTAAGCCAATCGCCGACATCATCAACGCCAATCACCTCATTAAAACTAATACCCTGCTCCCAACGGTACATCTCACGCATTTTTAGCAAGTATACGCATAAGGTAAAGTCACCTGCATGACGTGCATCAGCTATATTGCAGTTTTTTTGGACTGTTTTAATTAACTGTTGCTGGGAGGATAAAATCTTATTTATCATTTAATGTAACTACTCAATATAATCAGTAACTGCTCAGATTGTACTCTATACTGTAAATTATTTGAGCATTTACTCTCTTGGAATCATCTAATCTATCAGACCTTTACTCAACAAACGATCAATAATTAATTGCGCAGAACTAACCCCGCGAAATTCATTGACATCTAGCTTATACAACAAATGTACTACCGCCCCCTGCTCTGGCCATTCATCTAAATTCACATTAAAAGCAATCGCATCAATAGTGGTGGCTGTTTTTTCTTGATTAAGTATAAGGCGCAAGACTAATTTCACATGGGCATTTTTTAAAATACGTTTTTGGATGATTTCAAAGTGGTTATCAAAGACAGGGGCAGGAAAGTGTTGCCCCCATGGTGCGGCAAATCGTATTTGATCTGCACTGTTTAGATTTAACTCATCATGTTGTAGCTCGCCATCGCTCAATAATTTTTCTTGAAAAATAGAAGGGTCACATTGCTCGGTGATGGCATTGCTAATTGCCTCTATAAATTCGGGTAGTTTTTCTTCTGCCATGCTTAAACCTGCTGCCATTGCATGACCACCAAACTTGTCGATAAGTTTAGGATTTTGTGTCGCAACAACATCGAGAATATCGCGGATATGTAAACCTGGAATTGAACGTGCCGATCCCTTTATTATACCTTCATCACCTGGGGCAAAGATAATAGCAGGTCGATGATAACGCTCACGAATACGAGCCGCTAAAATACCAATAACCCCTTGATGCCAATCATCTTTATAGAGACAAAAAATAACAGGGATATTCTTTTCGGCATCTAAATTTTCAAATTCCGTTGCTAAAAGCTGTAGTGCCTCACCTTTCATGCTATTTTCAATTTCTCGACGATCTTTATTAAGATCATCTAAAGCACCTGCCATTTCCAGTGCTTGTTGATAATCATTACATAACAAGGTTTCTATACCGACCGTTATATCATCTAAACGTCCTGCGGCATTTAAACGTGGTCCACAACTAAAGCCTAAATCGCTACTCACTGCATTATCAATATTACGTCCTGCCACGCTAAACAGTGCTTGTATCCCCACACAACACTGTTTACTACGCATACGTCTTAGCCCTTGTTCGACTAAAATACGATTATTTTTATCCAGTGGTACAACATCGGCAACCGTGCCTAATGCGACTAAATCTAAGAGACTAGTTAAATTAGGTACGGGAATTTTGTGTTGCTGAAAATACCTCTGCTCCTGAAGCTTATTTTTAAGTGCCAACATTAAATAGAAAACCACGCCGACACCCGCTAAATTCTTAGAAGGAAAATGATCATTAGGCTGATTAGGGTTGATAATAGCATCGGCATCGGGTAGCTGATGCCCTGGTAAATGGTGATCGGTGATAATAACGCGACAATTAAATGCTTTGGCTTTTTCTACCCCATCAATACTCGATATGCCATTGTCTACCGTAATAATAAGCTTAGGTTTATATTGCTGTGCCTCGATAACAATTTCAGGCGTTAAGCCATAGCCATATTCAAAACGATTTGGCACTAAGTAATGGACATTTACATAGCCCATCATCGCTAAAGACTTTACCGCTACTGTGGTTGCCGTTGCGCCATCGGCATCAAAATCACCAATAATAACGATGCTATCTTGCGCGGTTAATGCCTCTACCAACACCGCTACGGCTTGATGAATATCTTTTAGCTGAGAAATAGGATGTAAATCTTTCAGTTCGGTACTTAATTCATCAGGCGTATCAATACCTCTGGCAGAAAAAATACGTTGCAATAAAGGAGAATCGGTATCTTGGGTGGAGATTTTTCCGCTTAATTCGCGTTGAATCAACTTCATTTTAATACCTCGCTTAAACTCACTTTATTAGATTTTATTTTTTTCCATAGCTGACCAAGTGGATTCAATTTTTCAGGTGTAAAACTATTACCATCACAATCATGCAATATTAATTTTAGCTTGCCTTTATTAAGCAGTTTTTCCGCAGGGGCTAACCATGTTGTTTCTAATTTATTTAATTGTTGTTGCCACCCTTCAGGATCATCCTTTAAAGCAAAGGGAGTTAATTGATCTAAAACTAATAAATGATGCCCACCCGCAGGTAATTGGCTAAGTTCTTTTTCAGGCTCTACTGCCGAAGCTAAGTATCGACAATCTGCAACCGTTGCCACCACTTCACCCTGTATTCCGCCACCGATAACCGAGCGAACTCGTGTGCGTGCTTTTAAGTTTGACCCGCCACCCCATAGCCATAAACTATTAACCGTTAGCCTTCCCCCCTGCTCTCGCTGTTGATTAACCTCTGAGCTATGCAATAACATTTGTACTTCGTTTTGAATATTATGCAGATTAATATGCTCAGATTGGGGCAAGTGTTTTGCTATATCTTTACCGCGTAAATTAGCCAGTGGTGTTGTTTGGATAGCATCATCCACACTTAATAATAAATACCAACGATTAGCCGAGCCTTTAATAAACTGTAAACCATCCTCTGCAAAATGCTGATTTAATAAGGCTAATAAACTATCCGCCTCCGCATCACTCAGATCATCAAAAGTGTGCGTATCCATAATAATTTCACTCATCCCCGCTTTTAAATGCACAGGATCAGCACAAAGAATCGCCCCCTGATGCGCTTGTAATGCCGTCATCAAATGATCTTTTTTTGCGCGATAATAGGCAACAGGAAGCTCCGCATCGGGAGAGAAACCAAGTAAACTAAATAGGCTAGAATCTAAACCTGAAAAAAGTACTTTTTTTCGCTGACTACGCGCCAACAATGCTGCGGCATTATTCGATTGAGCAATAAAGCCAAAATCTTGCTGCCAAAGTTTAAGCGGCGCTAATAAATCAGGCATTAGAATATGTAAAATAGGCGAGTTTGACACAGGGAATACTACCAAATATCTATGAGGGCAATAACAATAACATGAAAAACAAAGAATCAAAGCAATGGTTTGTCTATATTCTACGCTGTGCTGATAATAGCCTTTATCCAGGCATCACCACCGATATATCCCGTCGAGAAAAAGAACATAATGACGGTAAACTAGGCGCACAATATACCCGTACTAGACAAGCTGTTTTTGTTGTATATCAAGAAACCCACAACTCACGTTCAGAAGCAACTAAAAGAGAAATAGCGATAAAAAAATTGACTAAAAATAATAAAGAGAAATTGCTAAGAGATGAATCTTGATTTCTTCATTATTATGGCTCTTTCAAGATTAATTTTGCGCGGCTACTTATGCTCAGAGTTTAAATAACACTCCCTTATTCTTGAGCTGAGCAGTAACATTATCACTTGCTTCACTGACAACTTGTTTGATGTAATCCCAAAAAATGTCGTTATCAATGGTGTTATTAACAATATCCGCAGGTAAAAAACGCCGCATCTCCTGTTTGAAAGCTACTTCCAATGCTTGAGTCTCTAGTAGTTCTTGTTTTCTTTTTGTGAGCTTTTCAATAAAGCTTTGCTGTGTTTGTTGATGATCTTTGATTTTATATTTGACGAGTTCAATAGGCAGTTTTATACCTTGCTGAGTCAACCAAGCAATATCCCAAAGGTCTCTATTTTTTAGGCGATTAGGGCGTAAAGCAAAAGCGATAATTTTATCAGCAAAGATTTCTTCTCGGCTCTCTATTTGCAACAGCAAACCCGATGTTCCCATATCCACACCGTAATGATTACGCAATACGCTTGGTTTTTTGTCATAACTAGGAATGGAGCAAATATCGATATTAATACGTTGCATCGGCATAGAACGTTGTTCTGGTCGGGTGATGATTTTGAGTTTCCACGTATCAACATTGCCTGTTTCTCGTTTCGGTTCGGATACTTCAATCTGCAAGCCATATTTTGCCTGTAACTGCTTTTTAAGGACTTTGGATAGCTGACTTAATGATGATTTATCAAAATCATGCCCTCCTGTAAAATCAAGATCTTCACTCAATCGATTAGAGCCATAACAAGCGCGTAAGCAAGTACCGCCCATAAAGGTAAGCTGTTCCAGCAGACCTGATCGACTCATTTCGCGGATAATATCATGGTGAAGCAACTCTTTTTCAACTACCACTCGCAATGCGCTGAGTTTATCGGTTTGCTGAATCGCTTCATTGACTAATTGATCAAATAAATTCATTCGCAAGTTCCCAGTCAATTAAATCAAGGTTTCGTTGTGTATGCTTCATATCCTTTATTGCTAAAGTAATATCAGCCCGCCAAAGATGACATTGTAGGTCATAGTGTAAATGCCTTACTAAATCATTCGGTTTTTTCTTTGTATGGATAAATTCAATATGCCCCAAACCATTACACTTAATTATCTGCGACCTGCCTGACGACATAATAGAAATCCATTGTAGAGGGATTTGTGAAATGACTCCTGCATCACTCAACGCAGTTTCCAGACTAATATAATTGAATTCATGCGCTCTTAGTCGTGCAGCAGCATGATATAGCTCTAAACCCGTAAGCTGGCATTGATGAGGATAGAAATACAAGCCTCGACAAATACGTTTTATTAGGTTCTTTTTAGATGCACGGGACAAAACTGCTTTAAATGCACCCGATGATAATTCAGGCAACACTGATCGTAAGTCGGATGTAGTGAAAAAGGGGCAGGATACATTGCTCGAAAATGAATTCAGCGTGGTTTTTAAAATTTCAGTGGCTTGCATAGGTATACACTAGGTTATATTTATAGTAACTTAGTGTATACCTATATAGTAAATTAAACAATAAGTAGGTATCAATATAATGAAACGACACCCTTCACTCCAAGCTATTTCTCGAGAGCACCATCAAACCTTATCTTTATCTCAACAAATTATTCGTGCAATTAAAGATAATAGTATTGAATTAATGCATGTATTATCAAAAAAAGTAGCTACTTTTTCTGAACAAGATTTAAAACCTCATTTCAAAAAAGAAGAGAAAAGTTTTTTAAGATTATTGCCCAAGAGTATCCCAAACACCAAAGTACAGCAGAAGTTTATTTATAAGCGGCGCTAATAAATCAGGCATTAGAATATGTAAACTAGGCGCAAAATATACCCGTACTAGACAAGCTGTTTTTGTTGTATATCAAGAAGCCTACAACTCACGCTCAGAAGCAACTAAAAGAGAAATTGCTAAATACTTAGTCTTAATTTTTCCTTTATTATGACTCAATAAACCATTCTAAATATTGATCAAGTTCTCCTGCTAAATAGTATGGTAAATTCAATAACTGAAACTCTATACCTGCAATGGTTTTAGACTCTTCTTTGACTAACTGTCCCGCATATAATCTAACAGCAAATGGGTGATTAGTACGCTCTACAAATTGATGCAGTGAGCGTAATCGACCTGTTGCGCCTGATTTAACTTCAATCGGAATAATTTTACTTCCCTGTTGAACAACAAAATCAACTTCTGCATTAGATTGGTTTTTCTGCCTAACCCAAAAGCAGAGTTTATTGAGCAAAAGGTGAGACTGAGCTTGTATCTCTTGTCCTACAATGTGTTCGGTTATTCTTCCCTTGTAGAGTACATTAAGGTCTTTTGTAGCAAATACTTCCTGTTGAATACCTGAAAAATAATTGACTAAACCCGTATCTAACAGTTGTAAGCGAGGAGATTTTTTGAGATCAGGCAAAAGAGGCAATTCTGTCGCAGTTGTTGGATAAATACGCTGCAACATAAATGCTTTTTCTAATAGTTGCATTGCTTCTGAAATTTCACGTGATAGATAGTTTGAATGTCCAAACCCCACCATTTTGATGCGCTCACCTGCAAAATGAAAAGCCGTTTGAATAATATGACGAATAACACGACTATGCTTTTCATTATTAGCATACTTCTCAACATCATCTAAATAAGCGACCAGCAAACTTTTATAAAGAGAAGATAGACTTGTTAGATCGCGATGCTCAGCATAATGCTGAACAATTTCAGGCATTCCACCGATCAATGTATATTTATGAAATAGCTTCAGCAATTTATCATGGGCAAATGCGGGGCAAGGTATTTTCTCAAGCAAGCTAACTGCTTGCTCTTCCCCCATTGCATATAAAAACTCTTTAAACGAAACGGGGTACAGTCGTAAGTATTCAACACGCCCGACAGGAAAGCTGATTTTTTTATCCAAAACACTTTCTAATAAAGACCCTGCTGCAATGACATAGTATTCAGAAGCCTGTTCGTATAAATAACGCAACATCGCAACCGCTTTAGGCTCTGCCTGTATTTCATCAATAAAAATTAAGGTTTTCTGCTGATTCTTTTGTTTATTTTTAAGAAAAAATAAGGCTTCAAGAAACTCGCTGACAGTATAGTCTTGCTGAAATAAAGCACTGTCTTCTGATAATTCTAAATTCAGATAAATATATTGCTCAAAGGATTGTGAAAAGAGATTTACACAGGTTGTTTTACCAACTTGCCGTGCGCCACGTAGCACTAATGGTTTTCTGTTTGCTTTATTTGACCAAGCGACTAATTCACTAATGATTTCTCGATGAAACATATGGCATCCTAAAACAAGGGATAATTACATTACATCATATCCTAAAACAAGGGATAAAAATTAGAAAAATATAATCAAAATAAAAGGATTTAAGTAGCCAATTAATTTCTCTTAATATTAGGCAACATCAGTTACTAACCAGCATAGTCCTAAATATCTTATCAATATACGCATCGTCTTCTTTTTGAAAAAGTACATGATGGCTAGAAAAATCCTTTTCGATGTCATTACCATCACCCCACCAATCAATTTCACGTTGATAAGTGTTTGACACAATAAAAGAATCCAGTATCACATCA
>JALVDG010000341.1 GCA_027009095.1 Thiotrichaceae bacterium | reverse complement strand
GAAAATCATCATCGGGCAAATTGCCTAATTGCCTTGTATCAGCAAAAAGATAAATCTTAAAATGGCTATTAAATCTACCAATATTTTTAACAAGCCCACAAATTTTAAATTCATCACCCAAAATCCCAGCATTATAAATCTCGGTTTTTAGGCTTTGCGGCAAGATTATAGCTATTTGATTTATGCTATCTAGCTCTATTGAGTTCTCCCCAAAGCTATCTACGGCGGCGTACATATTATGAGCATACCAATCACAATAATTTTTATTAAACCCAGAATAAATCTCACAAGCTTTTAGCAAATTTGCCAAAAAATCACTATCACAGCTAGCTTGTGGCTTACCATCAGGCTCATAACATAGGTCATGAGTATTGCAAGATTCTTCAAATATAGTCGTCGATAATGGAAACGGACCATTAGGAGATAGAGCTGAGATTAGGCTCGAGCTTGTCGGGCCACAACCATTAACATCAGCTGTATTTTGGCTATATGCAATTGCAGTTATAAAAACCAAAAAAATAACAAAAAACCTCATAGCCTCAGATTAGCAGAAATATAATAATTGATAGTTTTTGCATAGTTCGTAATATGTTCAGTATTCATATTCGTTTTAGAACATCATAATCATAACTTGAAGAAACATGATATTATTTAATTAGGAGGAATGAGTTGCATATATATGAGTGCTAGCTCTTATTAAAAACGATATTATGAAGTATCAAATTTTAAATGAAACCGATGTAAAGAATCTTATTACTATCGATATTGCTTTAGAAGCAATTAACGAATGTTTCATTGAAAAGACACAAGGAGGTTTCAGTGATTATTCTAAATTTGATATTCAGGGTATAAATGGACCCCTCAGAATTACTGCCGGAGAATCACAATCAATCTCAAAAGTCATTGGCTTTAGACTTTACGATTTAATTAGAAAAGACTACTCAGATCAAGAACAAGTAATTGTAGTTTACGACAATACTGCCGGGCGTTTAAAAGGAATAATCGTTAGCCAATTATTGGGTGCTTATAGAACTGCAGCCATAAATGCGATAATGCATAGCAAGTTCAAAAAACAAAATGTAGAAGTTTTTGGAGTTGTTGGTATCGGCTTTCAATCTCGCATTCACGTGGAAATGTTTTATAAACTTTTAAAACCGAAAAAAATCGCATTCTATGCCAGAAATAAACAGAAAGCTTATGACTTTCAACGCGAAATGAGTAAAAAAATCAATTCAGAGATTGAGTTCATTGAAAGTATTGAAGAGCTATATTCATTATCAGACTCTTTATTGTTAGCAACCAATAGCCGTAACCCAATATTGAAAGAACAAAAGATTAAAAAAACTGTGACAATAACTACGATTGGGCCTAAATTACTTGGTATGAGTGAAGTTGCCACAGAATTTGCCGAGAAATGTGATTTGGTAATTACCGATTCCATTGAACAGGTTAAGAAGTATGGGAAAGAGTTTTTCATTCAGCAAAAGCCAATTTATGACTATGCGCATTTACTAAAAGCCAATAAAGCAAAAAGACGAAATGAAGACAATGTCATTTTGATATGCTCTGTTGGTATGGGTGGAACCGAGGTTGTGTTGGGAAACAAATTGATTGAAAAAAAACAAGAGCTTACGCAAAATAAGCATCGTTAAAACAGGTGCTTATTCAGACCATATGAAATCTCTGTTGCCCCTCAAAATTTATAAAAGTCAGCTCTAATATTATGAACAAAGCAATATTGATAACAGGCATTGCAGGCACCGGAAAATCTGCCGTCTGCGATGAATTGAATAAACTTGGCTATAAAGCATTTGGAATTGAGGATATTGACGGCTTGTTTACAATGGTGCATAAAAAAACAGGCAAGCCTTTCAAAGACTATGATAATGATGATCTTGAAAAGGTAAAACAAGCCGACTGGATTTGCGACAAGAAAAAACTGCAACGCCTTATGAGTAAAAATTCAAATAAAAATGTGTTCTATAACGGGACTGCTGCGAATCTCGATGATTTACTTCCACTATTTGACAAAGTATTTCTATTGACAGTGAGCCAAACGGTGCTTCGTGAGCGACTAAGTACCAGAACTTCAAATGATTTTGCCAGAACCGCCGAAGTTCAGAACTGGGTA
>JALVDG010000340.1 GCA_027009095.1 Thiotrichaceae bacterium | reverse complement strand
TTTTTTGTGCAGAATTAATGTTTTCCAGCATGGTATTGGATACTCTGAGAACTTGGCCGAGTCGTACAAACTCTGATTATCTCATTTTTTCTTATAAACTAACAGGCTCAGTTTTGTCTATCGAAAATATATGGCTTAAAAAAATATGGGAAATTACATGTCCATCGGAACGATGGCCGTTAAAAACACAGACCAAAAGAGGCGTTATTTATAACATACGACCAGCAGCATGGTACTCAAAAAATGCAAGGTATAAAGTATTTACTTCAGAAGAAGATTTTATAAACGCTGTTTTTGAAACGCAAGCAGAATACACGGGCAGTAGTAATAAAGATTTGTATCTAAAAAATAAAGATAAATAAAACTAAGTAGCATCTAATAACCTTTCTGAGACCGATTTTATTACAGGTATAACAACAGTATTTCCTATTAAGTCATATAAATCATTATGCTCTATATTCGAGTTATACCATTCAGGGAAACCAAAAAACCGTAGGCATTCCCTTTCCGATATTCGTCTTATTTTTCCATTATCAATAACGCCAATCCTATTTGCTTCTGTAGCGACAATTGTTGGTGCAATGCAATTTTCCCCTAGAATCTTATTAAGTTCAAAACTAAGTTTTCCTGTCACTATGTTATAGCCCTTCTCAAGGTGAGTAGCATATTCTCGTTGTTTGTTTCCATTTTTATCTGTTATTAAATCTTTAGGGTGCTCATAACGAAGATATTTTTTATCAACCATATCATCTAATAATATTTTAAGTTCTTCTAAAGGTATAAAATTATAAAATGAATGTATCTCCTTTAAAGTCAAGGACATTCCATCCATCCAAACAATCCCTTTTAATTCAGCCCATTTCTTTTTTCTACGCTCTCTTAGTAGAACTGACATTAACTCTTTTTGCTTCTTATTCAGAGAACCCTTGAGCTCTAAATCCCAACTATGAATATTATTTGAGCCACCTCTTTTATCCTTTATTGCTTTGCCTTCTAGTTCTCTAGGTTCATATAAATTAAGAAGACGCTTTGTAAATTTAGTATCTAAAGGAGGTAATCCACTTTCTTTTATATCGTTGAATACTTTATTCTCTATTTGAAAATCGTCCAAAGAAACTTCAGCATTTAAGCTGCCAACAATATATATTCTTTTGCGTGTCTGAGGTATTCCAAAATTTTTAGCATCTAAAACTTTCCATGTAACCTTATAGTCTAACTCCTTTAAAATATTTAAAATAGTTTCAAGAGTATTTCCTATTTTTGAAGAACGATTTTTTCTATCATGTGTAACTAAGCCCTCAACATTTTCCAATAAAAATCCTTTAGGTCTTTTAGCTTTTAAAATTCGAGCTACATCAAAAAATAAAGTCCCTCTAGTATCATTAAACCCAGCCCTATTGCCAGCATTACTAAAAGCTTGGCAAGGGAATCCAGCTAATAAGTAATCAAAATCAGGAATTTCAGTTTCATCTATTTTTGTAATATCTCCATGAACTTTATCCCCCGGAAAGTTGTGTTCATAAATTTTCACTGCATATGGCTTTACTTCAGAAGTAAAAATACATGCAGGTTTTAAATTATATTCTTTACATGCTTGTTCAAAGCCAATACGTGTTCCGCCAAGTCCAGCGAATAAATCAATAAATTTAATTGTTTTCATTACACCAAGTATTGTTTTAGTTTCTAATGCCTAGTATAGTAAATGGTTTATGTATCATAGTCAATGGTTTATTTACTTTTTATGTATATTTATACACCAGAGGAAGTTTTAGTCAAAGTTAAAAGCATAACTAAGGATAATTATGACAGTGATTTAGCTGAACGCA
Source organism: Thiotrichaceae bacterium (assembly GCA_027009095.1). Lineage (GTDB taxonomy): Bacteria > Pseudomonadota > Gammaproteobacteria > Thiotrichales > Thiotrichaceae > JAGLBW01. The sequence goes on along the minus strand of JALVDG010000340.1, from coordinate 315 downwards.
TAGGAGTTCAGAAACAATCTCTCTCTCAATATAAAAATAAAAATAGTGTTGATGTACAGCTTAGAATAATATGCTTATTGCTTGACATACTTGAGGAAAAAACTTCTAACAAATAGCTTCATCGGACAGTTTGAAGCGTCACTTTTTTTGCGTACGCAAAAACGTGCCGCTTCAAACTGCCGCTGAGCAAGGCGTTAGGCTACCAAGTATGGAGAGTTCAAACAAAAGACTAAAATCATAATGAAAAATTCAAAATTTGCATTAATATTTGTGTTTATTAGCGCAATAGGCTGGGGTTTAACAGGTGTGTTAGTT
>JALVDG010000339.1 GCA_027009095.1 Thiotrichaceae bacterium | reverse complement strand
TGAGCTATTTTCTAATTCATCAACAGACTCTACCATTCTTCCAGAAGCCCAAGGTTCGAGTTTTGGTATTTTATAACCTGGACGACATGAAATAACCAAATGTGCCATTTCTAGAATTGCACGCCAATTCTTCCAACGGTTAAATCCCTGAAAGGCATCTACACCTAGCATTAAAACCAAGGGTTCGTCGAATTCTTCTCTTAAAGATTTTAATGTATCGACTGAATAAGATGCACCATCACGACGTAACTCACGATCATCTAAGTGAAATTCAGGCGTATTTTTAAGTGATAAACCAACCATCTTCAGACGATCTTCTGGAGAAGCCATAGGTTGATCCCGATGAGGTGGCACCTTACACGGAATAAAACGTACCTGCGATAAAGATAAACGCTCGAAAACTTCAAGCGCAGGACGCAAATGACCAAAGTGGATAGGATCGAATGTCCCCCCCATGATTCCAATCATGTTATTACTCGCTGTATTTGAGGCATTTGTTTTATCATCTTCATTGACACTCTAAAGAAGATATAGCAGGAAATTCTAATCAAACATTACTAAAAATCAATGCTATATCCACTAATTCCTAGTCTTTGCTTAGAATATCCTCGCTTAGGAATTCACTCCTAAAAAAACAAATTCGAGATCGATGTGTCTCGATTATTATTGCCGTATATGACCATCGCCAAAAACCACGTACTTCAATGAGGTTAGACCTTCTAATCCCACTGGACCACGTGCATGTAATTTATCTGTACTAATACCAATTTCTGCCCCTAGCCCATATTCAAAACCGTCTGCAAAGCGTGTTGATGCATTCACCATAACAGAACTTGAATCCACCTCACGCAAAAAGCGCCGTGCTTTTGTATAATCTTGCGTAATAATACTATCTGTGTGTTGCGAGCTGTAAACATTTATATGATGAATAGCATCATCTAAACCATTTACTATTTTTATTGATAATATAGCCGCAAGATATTCTGTCTTCCAATCGTCTTCTGTTGCAGGAATACAGTCACTAATTATTGCTTGTGTTTTTTCACATCCGCGTAACTCCACACCTTTTTCTATATACTTCTCTGCGAGTACAGGTAATACCTCTGTTGCAACTTTTTCAGAAACCAATAATGTTTCCATTGTATTGCATGTTCCATAGCGTTGAGTTTTAGCGTTATATGCTACCGTAACTGCTTTTTCTAAGTCTGCATCATCATCAATATAGACATGACAAATACCATCTAAGTGTTTAATAACAGGTATTAATGATTCTTTTGTTACCCGCTCGATTAAACCCTTACCGCCACGAGGAATAATGATATCAACTGAGTCTTGCAAACGTAGTAATTCGCCTACTGCTGCTCGGTCTGTCGTATCAATAACTTGCACACTATCATTTGGCAATCCAACCTCTGATAAGCCTTCTTGAATACAAGATGCTATCGCACGGTTTGAATGTATCGCTTCAGAGCCACCTCTGAGTATAGTCGCATTACCAGATTTTAAGCACAACGCAGCAGCATCAACGGTCACATTTGGTCGAGATTCGTAGATAATGCCGATAACACCTAATGGCACTCGCATTTTACCCAGTTGAATACCAGAAGGACGATAGTCCATGTCTATAATAGAACCAACAGGGTCAGGAAGTGTTGCTATTTGACGCAAACCCTCTGCCATTCCTTCTACACGCTCATCATTTAACGCTAAACGATCTAATAAAGCAGCTTCTAAATTTTTTTCTTCACCTGCAATTAAATCTTTTTTATTCTCATTTATTAACCATTCTTTTTTCTCGAGAATAATTTTAGCGATAGTTGTTAGTGCTTTGTTTTTTATCGCTGTTTCAGCGGCTGAAAGAAGTACAGACGCAACTCGTGCTTTATTGCCAACGTCTTGCATGTAGTGAGTAATGTCAGTAATACTATGTGTGCTGGTCATAATGTTATTTCACAACGGTAGAGGTTACATATTAATGATTATAGAAGTTATATATAAGTTTTCAGAACTATCTCTTTTCTTAAGTACTGGCACAAAATTAATCTAACCATTTAGCCTCTGTTTTCTGATTTTCTTCGTTAATTGCTTTGCTCACCACATAGCCCGCCATGTTCCCGTCGCAATGCCTTGAATATCAAAAAACAGAAAA
>JALVDG010000338.1 GCA_027009095.1 Thiotrichaceae bacterium | reverse complement strand
CAGCGGTATTAAAAAATACCCGCTTAACCTAAGGGTGAAGCTAAGATTTTTTAAAATCCACTGTGAAACCAATATCTTACACTCTCTTATCCGCATTGAAGCCACGGGTTCAGGTTTAATACATTGTACACAATAATATAATTCGTGCTTGATTTTTGTTCATGTTTATTGTTATTAACTCACAGGCTCTATTTAAAAGATAAACTATTGTTACAATACTTCAGACACGATTATGCAACAATAGCACCATAATCAATAAACCTCTGATACTCAGGGTGTAATTTAATTGATGTTGGCTGGAAATTTAACAGCGAAATAATTCTATCGATCAGATATTGATTGAATTTTCTGATTTTCAAACGCTGTATAGAAATCATATGATCATCTCTTTTTTCCGCTCCTTTTCATCACTCAAAAAAAGCGGGGACAAGCCAGAAAATTTAGTTTCTGGAAATATTTTACTGAAAATTATTTTTTCAGGACTGTCTAATTATTTAGCTTAAAGCATGATAAATTTTTAATTTTATTAGAAAAGAGTATTTTTTTAGGCTAACCTCTATTCCGTGATTTATAGAAAAGAAATTGATGGTTTACGTGCTTTAGCGGTTCTTCCCGTTATCCTTTTTCATGCTGGTTTTGAATGGGTGTCGGGGGGCTATATAGGTGTTGATATATTTTTTGTTATCAGCGGCTATTTAATTAGCTCTATTTTACTTCAAGAGCTACAAGATGGCAGATTCTCGATTGTTAATTTTTACGAGAGACGCGCTCGCCGTATTCTTCCTGCCTTATTTTTTGTGTTATTTGCTTGCTTACCCTTTGCATGGTGGTGGCTTTTGCCTGAAGAGCTAATTAGTTTTGGGCAAAGCATAATAGCGGTTGTTGCTTTTGTTTCTAATATCCTGTTTTGGCAACAGACTGATTATTTTACGGCAAGCACTGATTTAATTCCGTTATTACATACATGGAGCTTGGCAGTTGAAGAGCAGTTCTATATATTTTTTCCGCTATTTCTAGTGCTCTTTTGGAAAGCTGGCACACGTACTTTAGTGCTTGTTATTAGTATTATTGCATTGTTGAGTTTAGGGCTAACAGAATGGTGGTGGCGTTATTTTCCTGATGCAAATTTTTATTTAATACCGACCCGCGCATGGGAGTTAATGATTGGTGCATTAGCCGCTTTTTACCTTTTTTATAAAGAAGCACCAAAGGGTAAATTAAGCGAAGTAGCAAGCTTTCTAGGTTTGTTAATGATTTTAGCCTCACTCCTTTTTATCGATAAAAGTATTCCCTTTCCCAGTGTATATGCCTTGCTTCCAACATTAGGTACAGCATTTATTATTCTGTTTGCCAACCAAGAAACAATCACCCATAAAATACTGTCATTTAAACTATTTGTTGGTATCGGTTTGATCTCTTACAGTGCATATTTATGGCATCAACCATTATTTGTTTTTGCCCGAGCGTATTATATGGATGAGCCTAGTGCAGCTGTAATGGCAGTACTGAGTGTGTTTGCATTACTGCTAGGGTATATAAGCTGGCGTTTTATAGAGCAACCGTTTAGGAATAAACAAGGATTTAGCCGACAGACTATTTTTGTCTCTGCTTTTATCTTTAGTTTGATTTTTGTTGGTATCGGTGCTTTCTTTGTGTTTTCAGATGGTGCGATGTATCGTTTTGAGTGAAGTTAAGTCAACTGATGTTACGCAATATAGAAAAATATTATATATTTTTCCCTTCGCCCGATGCGTTAGCGAGGCGGAGCCAAAATTCCCATTCTAACCGCGCCGAGCATTTGCCCTAAAGAATGGACTAGCAGTGAAAGCTGTTTGAGCGGAGTTTACGGAGCGAGTTTTTTCACTGCCCATTCTTTAGGGTAAAGCGCAGGAGTAAGCGGTTAGCTGGGTCGCCTTTTCTTTGCTTACTTTCTTTTGGCGACGCAAAAGAAAGTAAGTCGTAGCCCTTTACAGAAGAGAGCAAAAGAACCTAAACCAAAAAGGGCTACGAAAACCTTCACTGATATTCTAAAGAGTGACTGCGTAACATCAGTTAAGTTAACACTTACTGAGTTTCCAAATAATCAATTAATGAATCTTCATTAAACTCACTATTATCCACCTTTAAATAAATAGCACCTTCTTCTAAGGAGATAGCACTTTCT
>JALVDG010000337.1 GCA_027009095.1 Thiotrichaceae bacterium | reverse complement strand
GACTGCTCAAAAGTCAGCAGACAAATTGGGGCAGCTCTTGATGTTGAAGACCTCATTCCTGTTTCCTATATTCTAGAAGTATCATCACCTGGTATTGATCGCGTACTCTTCTCTGAAGAGCAATATGAACAATACATTGGTCAATTAGCAAAAATCCGCACAAGAACCCCGATTAGTGAGCGTCGTAATTTTCGCGGTTATTTAGAAAAAGTTACCGAAACTCATGTATCCATTTTAGTTGATAAAGAAGTTTTCGAGATCCCATTCGATGTCATTGATCGTACTCGATTGGTTATAGAATAAGTTTGCAAATTTGATAAAGCCAAATTTACAGCATATTAAGTTTTTAGGTATAGACACATGAGCAAAGAGATACTGTACGTTGTGGACGCCATGTCCAACGAAAAAAATGTAGACCCAAGCATAATTTTTGAAGCAATAGAAATTGCTTTAGCCACTGCTACACGAAAACGTCACGGTATGGAAATGGATATTCGCGTCGAAATTGATCGCACGACAGGTGACTACAATTCTTTTAGACGTTGGCAAATTATTGATGATGAAGATCCAAAATTTGAATCCCCTGAAAGTCAAATTTTATACAGCTATGCTCAAGCGAAAGGTTTAAACCTTGAAGTAGGTGATTATATCGAAGAACCAATCGAATCCATCGAATTTGGTCGTATTGCAGCACAAACAGCAAAACAAGTTATCGTCCAAAAAGTACGCCAAGCAGAACGAGAACGCATTGTTGAAAACTTCAAAGATCGCCTAGGACAACTAGTGCTAGGTACCGTTAAGCGCACAGACCGTCGTGGTGTTATTCTTGATTTAGGCGATAATGCAGAAGCACTTATACCACGCGATCAAATGATTCCACGTGAAAATGTTCGTGTTGGTGATCGCATGCGTGGACTACTAAAAGAAATCCGTGAAGATGCTCGTGGTCCACAAATGATTGTTAGTCGTACCGCCAATGAATTTCTTATCGAGCTTATCAAACTAGAAGTACCCGAAATTGGTCAAGAAATGATTGAAATTGTAGGTTGTGCTCGCGACCCTGGCTCACGTTCAAAAATTGCAGTACACGCCCTATTCCCCAATCTTGATCCCATTGGAGCATGCGTTGGCATGCGAGGCTCTCGCATACAGACCGTCACAAACGAATTAAATAATGAACGAGTTGACATTATTACTTGGGATGAGGATGTAGCACGTTTTATAATACAAGCAATGCAACCAGCCGAAGTACTGTCTATTGTGGTTGACGAAGACAAAAAAAGCATGGATATTGGTGTAGCAGAAGAAAAACTACCTCAAGCCATCGGTAAAGGCGGACAAAATGTTCGCCTTGCGAGTGAATTAACTGGCTGGACACTCAATGTTATGAGTGAAAGCGAAGCCGAAGAAAAAAGTGCTAAAGAATCTCAACACAGTATTACACTCTTCTCTGAACAACTGGATGTTGACACAGAGGTAGCCAGCATTTTGGTAGAAGAAGGCTTCACGAGTTTAGATGAGGTTGCCTATGTACCTGTCGAAGAATTCTTAAAAATAGAAGACTTTGATGAAGAAATTGTTGAGGAATTACGTAGCCGTGCTCGCACCGCACTATTAACACTTGCAATTTCAGGGGGTGGTGGAAAGCCCGCGCAAGACCTCTTAGAGATGGAAGGCATGAACACTGCATTAGCAAATATGCTCGCATCTCACGCCATCTGCACCATGGAAGACCTTGCCGAACAATCAGTCGATGAACTCACTGAAATTGAAGGCATTGATGATGATTTAGCAGCAAAACTTATCATGACGGCAAGAGAACCTTGGTTCGCAGAAGATAAAAAGAGCCAAACGAATGCAGATAAAAGCTCTAATGCTTAAGAAAACAGGAGAGAATATAGATGTCAGATACACTAGTAAAACAACTCGCAGAAACTGTGGGTACTCCTGTCGAAGTACTTCTTCAGCAATTACAAGACGCAGGAATTAACGCGAAAGGTCCAGAAGACAGTATTACTGATCAGGAAAAATTACAATTGCTTGAATATATCCGTGCAGGTAAAACAAATACTCCTGAACCTACTAAAAAGAAAGGCAAAATTTCTTTAAAAAGACGCTCTAATAGTGAATTAAATGTTTCAGGTAGAACTGTTAATGTTGCCGTACGTCGCAAGAAGAACTTTACAAAGCCAACACCTCCAACAGTGGAAACACCTACAGTAGAAACTACTCCTAAACCAGAGGTAAAAAAACCTACTACCATTACTGAGAAAAGTGCAAGCAGTTCTCGCGCTGAGCAATTAGCACAACAGTTAGAGTCTGAGCGTAAAGCACGTGAGCAAGCTGCTATCTCAAAGAAACAAAAAAAACAGACAGCTGAAAAAACACGTCAAAAAAAACTTACAGAAGAAAAAGCAACCAGTAGCGAAAAAGCAAACATAACTTCCGAAAAAGCTGAAACAGTTCAAGTTAAAAAAGTAGAAACTCCAAAAAAGGTAACAGCAGAACAGAAAGCTGAAAAATCACCTAAAAAGAAAGAAGAAACTCCGACTAAAGTGAAAGAAGCTGTTAAGAAAGTAAAGCCAGCAAAAGTAGAAAAGAAAGCTGAAGAAACACCTGTGATCGCTAAAGAAGAAAAAATTGTAGAAAAAACACCTGAACCAGAAGCTCCTGCTGCACAAACTGCCGCACCTCTTTCCCCCAAAGAAATGCGTGAAATTGTGGCAGCAAGATCAAAAAAAGAAGCTGCTCTATCACTAAAGCGTCGCCCTTCTCGCAAGTCAGCACCCAAACCAGCTGCTACGCCAAAACCAACTGAAAAGCCAGCTGCTAATCCCACAGAAAAACCCATCGCGAAGAAGAAATCTGAAAAGAAAAAACCATTTCAGGGACGAAGTCAAGGACCTGGAAGTAAGTTACATATTAAGGGTGGACGCAAACAGAAGAAAAAAGGCAAACAGCAAGCAAAACAAGTGGTGGTTCCACAATCAAAAGAGCACGGTTTTGAAAAACCAACAGCACCTGTCATTCACAATGTTGAAATCCCAGACACAATCGTGGTATCTGAGCTAGCACAAAAGCTAGCTGTGAAAGGTGCTGATATTATTCGCACCCTAATGGGCATGGGTGTTATGGCAACAATCAACCAAGTTGTTGATCAAGATACCGCCATATTAATTGTTGAAGAAATGGGACATACAGCAACACCTGTTAAAACTATAAACGAAGAAGTTTCAGCAACCGAATTACTCGAAAATGTTGATAATATCGAAAAAGTCACTCGCCCTCCTGTTGTAACTATTATGGGACATGTTGACCATGGCAAAACCTCTTTACTTGACTATATTCGCCAATCGAGCGTAGCAGATGGAGAAGCAGGTGGTATTACACAACATATCGGTGCTTACCATGTCGAAACCGACAATGGCGTTATCTCATTCTTAGATACACCCGGTCATGCAGCCTTTTCTTCTATGCGTGAACGAGGAGCAAACGCGACTGATATCGTTGTTGTAGTGGTTGCAGCTGATGATGGCGTTATGCCACAAACAGAAGAGGCGATTAAATATACCCGTGCCTCTGGTGCTCCTTTGATTATTGCCATTAATAAAATCGATAAAGAACAGGCGGATCCTGATCGTGTTAAAAATGATTTAGCCAATTATGATGTCGTTCCTGATGATTGGGGTGGAGATGATATTTGCGTTAATATCTCAGCAAAAACAGGCGAAGGTATTAATGACTTACTTGATGCTATTTTATTACAAGCAGAAATCCTAGAACTTTCCGCCCGTAAAGAGGGGCCTGCAACAGGTCTTGTTATAGAATCTCGAATTGAAAAGGGTCGAGGTGCTGTTGCATCTATTCTGGTTCAAGAAGGTACACTAAAGAAAGGTGATATTGTTCTTTGTGGTTCAGAGTATGGACGTATTCGTGCCATGCTTGATGAAAATGGTAAAACTATTAATGAAGCAACACCTTCAATTCCTGTCGAAATTCAAGGTCTATCCGGCACACCAAGCTCAGGCTCTGAGTTAGTTGTCTTAAAAAATGAGCGACAAGCTCGTGAGCTTGCTGAAGCACGCCGCGAAAAAGAACGTGAAACACGCTTTGCGATACAACAAGCCGCTAAGCTTGATGAGATGTTTGAAAAGATGAAGCCTGGCGCTGGCGATAAAGCCATCTTCAATATATTACTCAAAACCGATGTACATGGTAGCTTAGAAGCCATTAGACAGTCACTTACTCAACTTTCTACCGACGAAGTAGCCGTAAAAATTATCTCTTCATCTATTGGTGGTATAACAGAAACAGACGTGACATTAGCTCAATCTGCTGAAGCGGTTATTTTAGGCTTTAACGTTCGCGCAGATGCATCGGCACGACGTTCAGCCGCTGAGTCTGGTGTAGAAATACGATACTACAGTATTATCTACGAACTAATTGATGACGTACGCGATGCAATGAGTGGACTACTCAAGCCAGAGCTACGTGAAGAACTTATTGGTATTGCAGAAGTAAAAGACACCTTCCGAGGCACAGGTTTTGGTCGTATTGCAGGCTGTTTAGTTATCGAAGGCACTATCAAAAGTGGTGAACCTATTCGCGTACTACGTGACAATGTGGTTATTCACGAAGGTGAACTTGACTCTCTACGTCGCCATCAAGACGTCGTTAAAGAAGTTAAAGTCGGTACAGAATGTGGTATCGGTGTTAAAAACTATGATGATGTTCAAACTGGAGACCTGATTGAAGTATTCCACCGCTATGAAGTTAAACGTACACTAAAAAAAGGTTAGAAAAAGTAATGCCTTATGACTATTCGCGTACCGATCGTATTGGTGAACAAATTAAGCGCGAGCTAGCGCAAATAATTCGCAACGAAGTAAAAGATCCTAGAGTTGGAATGGTAACTATTCTTGATGTAAAAGTAACAAAGGACTTGTATCAAGCTAAAGTCTATTTTGATACCTTACAACAAGATAACCACAAGGAGTGCGAGCAAGGGCTTAACCGTGCAGCAGGTTTTTTACGTAGCATATTAAGTCGTACTATCAAACTACGTAACACCCCTTCACTTATTTTTATCTATGATGATACTGAGCAAAAAGCGAATGAGTTATCGGCACTCATTGATAAAGCGATTGCCTCTGATCAAAAAGATGGTTAGAAAGCTCTTTAATACTAAACTTTTTAATGCAGAAAAAATCAAAAAAGAATTTTCGTGACATTAACGGTATTCTACTGTTAAACAAACCCCTAGGGCTTAGTTCGAATACCGCATTGCAACGCGCTCGCCATATTTTTCGAGCCAAAAAAGCAGGTCATACAGGTAGCTTAGACCCTCAAGCTACAGGGGTTCTCCCACTCTGCTTTGGTGAAGCAACAAAAGTATCAGGCTATTTGCTTGATTCCGACAAACGCTATATCACTACCATACAGCTCGGCAAAACCAGTACAACAGGCGATACCGAAGGTGAAATCCTTAACAATATTCCTGTTGGAGAATTTAGTGACGAAACATTACAAGCTGTCTTAAAACAGTTCACAGGAAACATCATTCAAATCCCCCCCATGTTCTCCGCCCTTAAACACAATGGCACGCCATTATATAAACTGGCACGACAAGGCATTGAAATAAAACGTAAAGAACGTAAAGTAACTATCTACGAACTAACACTTTTAGAGCGCACCAAAGACACGCTCGTATTAGATGTACGTTGTAGTAAAGGAACCTATATTCGCACCCTTGCACAAGATATTGGTGATGCCTTAGGTTTTGGCGCTTACATTACTCGCTTGGAACGCACCGAAGTATCCCCCTTTGATTGCAGTAAAATATACACACTTGAAGAGCTACAAAAAATGGCTGAACAGCCAGATAAAAACCTTTTAAATAGTATTCTACTTCCTATAGATAGCGCACTTAGCGACCGTCCTGAAATTATTTTAAATAAAGAAGAAACAAACCGTATCTGCCATGGATTAAAAGTTGCTCGAAGAGATATTCCTGATACCCCCCTTATTCGCCTCTATCAAGAATCTGGCGAGTTTATCGGTATCGGACGCTTATCTAGCGACAACATGCTTGCTGCTAAACGCTTAATGCGTACTAACTAGTACTCTAACCCCCCTTTTTTTAAATAGGATTTTTAAATAGAAAGTATTTTCACTTTTAAATAGCATTTTCAATACACATTAATCGACGCTCATGATACCATCGCGCTTTTTTATCGATCATGAAAGTGATTGTGACCAAAGTAACCTCCCTCCTATCGGTATGAATGCTGATTATAGGGTTTAATATGGAACTAGAAAGATATGTCTCTAAACGCAGAAACTAAAGCAAAAATTATTGAAGAATATCGTACATCTGATACCGACACAGGTTCTTCAGAAGTACAAGTTGCGCTACTAACCGCAAATATCAAGCACCTTACTGAGCATTTTAAAACTCACATTCATGATCATCACTCACGTCGTGGTCTACTAAGAATGGTAAACCAACGCCGTAAGCTACTTGACTATTTAAATCGTAAAGATTCAGCTCGCTACCAAGACCTTATCAAACGTCTTGGTCTACGTCGCTAAATTGCACGAGTAGCAAAACACAAAAAAACATCGCTCTTGCGGTGTTTTTTTGTTTGTGAAATATAAAATCTAGGCAAAACACCTTTGTACTAATCAAATATTTGAAGCAATAAGGCTCCTACAAAGGTTTAATCAAAGAAGGAAGATATATGTTTGATGTAGTAACCACTACTTTTCAGTATGGTGATAATAAAGTTGAAATCGAAACGGGCGAAATCGCTCGTCAAGCAACAGCTGCGGTTAAAGTTGATGTTGATGGAACCGTTGTATTTGTCACCGTTGTGGGACAAAAAGATAATGGAGAAGATCGTGACTTTTTCCCATTAACTGTCAATTATCAAGAGAAAGTTTATTCTTCAGGACGTATTCCAGGAAGCTTTTTCAAACGCGAAGGTCGTCCATCCGAATCAGAAACATTAGTCGCACGTTTAATCGATCGCCCTATTCGCCCTCTATTCCCTGCGGGTTTCCACGACGAAGTACAAGTTATTATCACCGTTATGTCACTTAACCCAGAAGTGGGTACAGACATTCCATCGATGATAGGAACATCAGCAGCATTAGCCGCATCTGGCTTACCTTTCAACGGTCCTATGGGTGCAGCACAAGTTGGCTATATTAATGGCGAATACATCCTTAACCCCAGCAAATCACAATTAGAAGAGTCTGAGCTAGACCTTATGGTTGCAGGTACAGACAAAGCCGTACTAATGGTTGAGTCAGAAGCGAAAGAACTTTCTGCAGAGGTCATGCTAGGTGCTGTGGCATTTGGACATGAGCAATCACTCATTGCCATTGATGCCATTAGAGACTTCGCAAAAGAAGTAAATGCTCCCGCTTGGGATTGGACAGCACCTGAACCAAATACAGCACTAGAAGAAAAAGTGGCAGAAATTTGCGAAGCAGCACTCACAGAAGCTTTCCAAACAGCCAATAAAATGGAACGTTATGGTAAAGTAGACATTGCATTAAAAGCAGCCATGGACGCTCTACGTCCTGAAGGTTTAGAAGATGACGATGCAACGCCATCAGAAGCCGATATTAAAGATGCCTTCAAAAAGCTAGAGAAAAAGATCGTGCGTAGCCGTATTATCGCAGGCGAGCCCCGCATTGACGGTCGAGATAACACCACCGTTCGCCCTATTGAAATTCGTACAGGCGTACTACCACGTACACACGGTTCTGCACTGTTTACACGCGGTGAAACACAAGCCTTAGTGGTTACCACTCTCGGTACTGAACGTGATGCCCAAATGATCGACGCGCTAACAGGTTCTTATAAAGATAACTTCTTACTACACTACAACTTCCCTCCATACTGTGTCGGCGAGACAGGCTTTATTGGCTCACCAAAACGTCGTGAAATTGGACATGGTCGTTTAGCAAAACGTGGCGTACTCTCCGTCATCCCAAGTCAAGAAGACTTCCCTTACACTATCCGCGTAGTATCTGAAATCACAGAATCAAACGGCTCTAGCTCAATGGCGAGTGTTTGTGGTACTTCACTTTCCTTAATGGATGCAGGTGTACCAATAAAAGCACCCGTTGCAGGTATCGCAATGGGCTTGATCAAAGAAGGCGATGATTTTGCCGTACTCACCGATATTTTAGGTGATGAAGATCATTTAGGCGATATGGACTTTAAAGTAGCAGGTACTCGCGACGGTATCAACGCACTGCAAATGGACATTAAAATCAACGGCATTACCCACGAGATTATGGAACAAGCACTGCAACAAGCAAGCATTGCTTATAAGCATATTCTTGACGAAATGGACAAAGCAATCACCGCACCACGCGAAGAAATATCTGAATACGCACCACGTTATGTCACCATGAAAATCAATAAAGATAAGATTCGTGAAGTGATAGGTAAAGGCGGCGAGACCATTCGTGGCATTGCAGATGCAACAGGCGCACAAGTTGATATTGAT
>JALVDG010000336.1 GCA_027009095.1 Thiotrichaceae bacterium | reverse complement strand
AAGTTAGTACGAAGTTTAGAGAATTGCTGTGCTTTTTCAGGATCATTCCAAATATTAGGGTCTTCTAACTCTAAAATAGTCTCTTCAAGTTGTTCTTTTTTTTCATCATAGTCAAAGATGCCCCCTCAACGCCGTCACACGCTGTCGCAAATCTTTGATTAAAGTATAAACAGGATTTAATTCCATAAGCCTTTTTAAGTATAAAAATAAAGTGCCGCAATCATACAGGATAGGCTTGGGATGATGTAGTGATAGATTTGATTAATTTTCCTTCGGGTAGCCTTATTTTTATTACTGCTGCACAAAAGGACGACATTCCTGCCAGTCATTCATAATTTTACAAAATAAGTCTGCGGTCTTTTCGGTATCGTAAACTGCCGAATGTGCCTCTGTACTATCCCATTCAAACCCTGCTGCCTGACAAGCTCGCGCAAGTACGGTTTGACCATAGGCTAGTGCAGATAGCGAAACAGTATCAAAAGTACTAAAGGGATGAAATGGGTTGCGTTTTTGTCCTAAACGATCAACTGCGGCATTTAAAAAATTAAGATCAAAATTTGCATTGTGTCCAACTAATATGGCACGAGTGCATTTATTTAATTTAATTTCAGCACGAACGATTTTAAATAGCTCGTTGATTGCTACTTGCTCATCAACTGCTATTGCTTGTCGGAAAGGTAAATTAGGATCAATACCATTGACTTCTAATGATTTAGGATCAAGGTTCCCCCCCTTAAAAGGGGTAATATGCCAGCTATATGTTTTTTGCCGACTTAACATACCCTTCTCATCGATACGCAGAATCGAGGCTGCCACTTCGAGTAACGCGTCTGTTTTATGGTTAAATCCACCTGTTTCTAGGTCAATAACGACAGGTAAAAATCCGCGAAATCGTTTTGCTATAGGGATAATTGCACTTGGCTCTGTTTGGCTAATCTGTTTTTCATCTAAAGTCATACAAGGAGCTTACAGTATTGTAAGAGGCTATTCCAAGATCAATCATCAAAAAAGATATTTTTTAAACACATAAAAACATTAAAAATAACCTTGATTTATATCAACGTTGTAACATTCTGTTTTATATATTGTTTATTTTTCAATGTTTAAATTTCTTGATTTGAACTAAATAAATGATATGGTGTCGCCAGTTAAAAATAAGCTAAGGACTCTCTATGAGCATAGATAAGAATAACTTAAGCCAAATATTTCCCTCTGATATTGATCCCCAAGAAACACAAGAATGGATCGAATCATTAGAGGCTATTATCGAGACAGAAGGAGCAGAGCGTGCTCATTTTATCTTAGAGCAACTTATCGATACCGCGCGACACAATGGCGCAAACCTGCCCTACTCTGCGAATACTGCCTATATCAACACCATCCCACCCCACCTCGAAAAAACCAACCCTGGTGACCAGTCAATAGAAAGCCGTATTCGTTGCTTTATTCGCTGGAATGCAGCGGCAATGGTGGTACGTGCTAACCGTAAAAGCTCGGAGTTAGGTGGTCACATTGCTTCTTTTGCCTCATCCGCAACGTTATATGATGTTGGCTTTAATCATTTTTGGCATGCTCCCTCACCTGAGCACGGTGGCGATTTAATCTATTATCAAGGTCATATTACCCCTGGTATCTATGCGCGTTCTTTCTTAGAGGGCCGTTTTGATGAAGATGATCTGGATAGTTTCCGTCAAGAAGCCAGTGGCGAGAAAGGTTTATCATCGTATCCTCATCCTTGGCTAATGCCTGATTATTGGCAGTTCCCTACCGTATCAATGGGACTAGGACCGATCAAGTCAATTTACCAAGCACGTTTTATGCACTATTTACAGTATCGCAAAATAGCGGATACTAAAAATCGTCGTGTGTGGAGTTTTGTTGGTGATGGCGAAATTGATGAGCCAGAAACACTAGGCGCGATTACCTTAGCAGGTCGCGAGCAGTTAGATAATCTCACATGGGTCATCAACTGTAATCTACAGCGTTTAGATGGACCTGTACGGGGTAATGGCAAGATTGTTCAAGAATTAGAGGCGATATTCCGAGGGGCTGGCTGGAATGTTATCAAGCTCTTATGGGGTTCTTATTGGGATAAATTATTAGCCCAAGATCATACGGGGATTCTTAAAAAGCGTATGCTTGAAGTCGTCGATGGTGAGTTCCAAAACTACA
>JALVDG010000335.1 GCA_027009095.1 Thiotrichaceae bacterium | reverse complement strand
GCGAAGCCGTCAGGGCGAATATCGGAGTCGGCTGTTAAGCTGACAAACCGTGCGGAACTAGTTATCAAGCCTGCTAAGGCTTAAACCGTATCTTTTCCCTGTTCAGGGTATGCTTTTCTATATAAAAATATACCTACAAGTATAGGTATATTCAGTACGTGAAAATTATCACAAACTTTTTAATCTTACTTCTTGGTTGTTTTTCTAAATTTAGTTTATTTTTATTGCTTTAGAAATTCTAAAAATATTAAAATTGCTTTCTTTTATTTTGTAGCTATTGAATTGGTTTTTCCTTTATTGCAAGTAATTGAGGGTTCTATTGTAACAAATTGCGGGTCTTTGTTTATTGCGAACAAATATCCTGTTATTCGCAATTGCAAGTAATTGCGGGTTCTATTGCAACAGATTGCGGGTTCAGTATAATTTGATGAATGATGGATATTTTTCCTCTATTGCAAGTAATTGAGGGTCTAAAAAGAAAGTTTAATTTCTTGAAATAATACGGGTTTAATATTCTATTGCAAGTCATAACTTGACGACTTGCAATAATCTGCTAAACTGTTTTTAGTTGATTAATATTTGTATGAATATATATGGGGGAAAAGGTAATAACATTGAGAAGTATAGATAAAAATAAATTGGTTGTCACGCAAGCAAATAAACTTGCCCGTGCTCACCAAGTAATGAGCCTTCAAGAAAAAAGGCTTTTGTTATTATTGATTTCAAAGGTAAGGAAAGATGATGAAGATTTTAAAACCTATCAAATTCCCGTTACGGAAATTAGGGGATTTCTAGGACTTGAAAAAGATAAAGACTTCCATAATCGTATTAGAGAGATTACTGAGCGACTTTTTCAGAGGTACGTGAAGATAATTACTGGCGATAACCCAAAAGGTTGGAAACTTTTGCATTGGGTTTCAAAGGCAGAATATATTCCTAGGGATCATAAAGAAAATATTCATGGCCAAGCTTATTTAGAGTTAGAGCTCCACAAAGAAATGCAGCCTTTGATTTTGCAATTAACTGAGCGTTTTTCTCAGATACCTTTTTCTCAGTTACTCAGTATCCCTAGTTTTAACTCCGTTCGGCTATTTGAGCTTCTATATGCAGATAGCCTTGGTCTAAAAAAACATAAAATAACTTACGATTTAGTTGATTTAAAAAACAGAATTGGAGTATCTGGTAAATATCCAAACTATACAAATTTTAATAAGTATGTTTTGCAAAGAGCTCAAAGAGATTTAAAAAATAGTACTGCCATTTATTTTACCTATAAGCCAATAAAATCAGGTCGAAAAGTAACTGATATAGAGTTTATTGTTTTTAGTAACAAAAAACTAGAACTCGAAAAGAAAAATAAGGAAATAGAAGAAAAACCAAAAAAGAAACCAGAACAAACAAAATCAATATCTAAAAATCCGGATCTAGAAAGAAAACTCATAGCAGCCGGCTGGCGTGGTGGGGCTGACAAGATTATCGAGCAGTACGGAGCTGAGCTAGTAGAGGAGACCCTCAAACTTGCCAAAGAGCGTCAAGCCCAGCTAGCCAATACCAGTAAAGCTATAAAAAATCTTGGTGGCTTAATAAATAAATTTCTTCGTGAAGGTACTGCCAAAGAAGCTTTGGAACTAAAGAAAAACAAAAAACAAGAAAAAGATATAGCTGGGTACGCTGAAAAAATAACAAACAGCTACCACAAACAACGCCTAGAATATAGCAAAAAGGCCTGGGAAGAACTCAGTCAAGCCAAGCAAGATAAAATCCATAAGCTAATGGCAGAAACCATGAGTAGGTTTGAAATAGATCAAATTAAAAAAACTGGCCGAAAAGGCGTACTTTATACAATGAATCGCCTCAAGGCAATGGAGGAGAGCGGAGAATTTAGCTATCCAGAAAATCTCCAAAATATAGAAAACTACATTTTAAGTAGCAAGAAAATATCTGAGTTTACAGAGGAGACCAGAAATAAAATTATTGCATTAGCAAAAAAGCAATAAAACTTTCTTGACAAATATCTGCAATTTAATAAGGTTAAGTAACCTATTAGCTGAGGTAACAATTATTAATGTACGAGATTAAAAATTCCTCAGCAGGTATATGAGGGAGTGCAGAATTTTGTGTATCCAAGAAGCAGTAGTAAACTGCAGAAAAGGAGAAACAAAATGACAAAACTAAAAGATTT
>JALVDG010000334.1 GCA_027009095.1 Thiotrichaceae bacterium | reverse complement strand
GATTCAAAGCCTTAATAATAGCCTACATTTCGTGTACTCGACGCTGGTGCGTCTGGTATGAGTTCCCACGCTTGTGGAGCATGGGTTACTGTGTATAAAATAGCTAAACCAATGGGCTTTGCATAAGCGTTAGAGGCGCTTGAAGGTCTTGCTGGAGATCTAGGTTTAGAGGGGGGGCTTGAATGCTTGGGAACTAGTGAAAAGCTGAAGCTTTCACTCCTTTTCTAGTTCCCACGCTCCAGCGTGGGAATGCAGTTTTTGATGCTCTAGCATCAACTGTGCGGTTGACGCTGGAGTGTCAATTTATGCATTCCCACGCACGAGGCAAGGTCTATCTATTCACTCCATAGAGATAATTTTCACTGATTAGTAAAATAAGTTATATTTTTAATGTAAAAATAATTTGAAAACATATATAGTTTATAAAACGCTCGATAAACTGTAAAAACATAACAGTATCATCGACTTTGCAATATAAAAATAATGAAAGCTTAACCTGTGGGTCAATATACTATTCCATATTTTCACCATGAATTAAGGTTAAAGCATTCTTAAAGATGTTTTTGGAAAGATAATGAAAAAACCACTTCTATTTTTTTTAGTGTTGGTGACAGTTACGCTAATGGCTTTTTACATTACGTATGTTGAGAAAGTTCCTGTTGCTATTCAAAAGGATATTGCTGCTCGCGCTCAAGAGAGGTTTCAGCTTGCAAATATGTCTTGGGTTACAGCAAAAGTTAATGGTCGTCACATTACCCTTGAGGGAGTAGCTCCTAGCCAAAAAGCGATTGCCTTGGCAGAAGAGATTGCGCAAGTTGATGGTTATGCTTCTATTGATAATAAATTAACGCTTGCTGCGCCTACGCCTCAGATAACATCAAAAACAGAAAAGTTTGATTACAAGTTACGCATTAGTAAATCGGAGCGGAAGAAAGTTGTACTGACGGGGATATTAAATAAAAACTCTCATAAGCTTGTTGTCGCGTCTTCGCATCGGAAATATGGGCGAGATAATGTAACAGATAAAATAAAAATACAAAATGTAATGACACCTGATTTTGTTGGTCAGTCTGTCGATCTTGTTATGCAGCAATTAGATCATTTTAAAAAAGGTTCTGCTGAGTTTAATCAGTTTAACTTTGTACTTGAAGGAACTTTTTTAGCAAATATTAGTAATAATAATTTTAAGCAAAAAATAAATGAGCAGACTAGAGCGCGGGTAGTTAAAGTAAACCTCCCTATTATTCGCCCGCCGCGTCATAAACCATTTAGGCAGAGAACAGAGGCTTCTATCAGAAGAGCTGAGGAATGTTTTGCTGATTTTAAACGTATTAATGTTTCGTCTATTCGTTTTAATAGTGCGAGTGCGGTTGTGAAGCAGTCGAGTTATAAAATATTAGACAAAATAGTAGCCGTTGCGAAAAAATGTAACGAATTTAATCTACAAATTCATGGTCATACAGATTCTGCTGGTAGTCGCGCTAAAAACGATGAACTAAGCTATCAGCGTGCTTTTGCTATTGTGAAATATCTTATTAATAAAAATGTTGAACTCAATCGTTTGGAGGCAATAGGGCATGGCTCTAGACAACCGATTGCAAGCAACAGAACCAAAAGGGGACGAGCTAAAAACCGTCGTATTGAACTAGTAACACGGGAGCAATAAAAATGACTTATTTAATTACTCAAATTTGGTTTTATCTATTAATTACAGCTTTCGCAGCTGGGAGTATTGGTTGGTTTTTGCGTGGCAGTAATAAGAAAAAACTACAAGCTTTAGAGCAACAATGGCAGGCAGATTATGAGTCTGTTGATAGTGAGCGAAAGAGCTATGCTAAAAAGATTGAACAATTATCTAAGATCGAGCATGAAAATAAAGAGCTAAAATTAAGGGTAGCCCTGCAGAGAACGTCATTTGATGAGGCGATTGAGCACTTAAAGAAGCAGATTAAAACGCCTTTAGAGACAATGTAAAAAACATTGCAACTACTCAGCAGAATCTAAGCAGTTACTGATTATGCTGAGTAGTTACAAAGCATCATCCATCATAAAGCTATAAGCGATTAAGAAACCTGTAATAAAAAAGGCGAGGAAAACCTCGCCTTTTTTATTGCCTATAAATTTCAGGCATCTTTTACATGCTATTGATTAGCCAAAAATATCATTGGTGATATTCTTAAACCAGCTGT
>JALVDG010000333.1 GCA_027009095.1 Thiotrichaceae bacterium | reverse complement strand
AATTAAGATGTTTAATGTCTTTAATGTCTTTTATTGTATTCATTCACCTCGGCCATTGCGCGATCATCACCTGATTTTTTAGCTACTTTAGATATAAGTTGCCAATTTTTACTGACCATTTGATCATTATTTGATGAAAAGTTAATAGCTTTTTTTGCCATAACAATCGCTTGCTGATAATCACCTGTTTGATAATGTAACTCTGCTAGCTGATACCACAACTTAGGGTTTTGCGGCTCTATACGCAACCCTCTCTCTAATTTACTCATAGCAGCATCTATGCGCCCTAATTTTGCATCAGCATAAGCACGTACCATTAGGGCTTCTACTGCTGGAGAAGAAGATTGAGTTGATGCTCGCCTTCCCCCTCTATCACCTGCATGTTCGGGAATATTAGCATAAGGATCAATATCTAGCTCTTCATCTTTAGGAGTTTCAGCTTTAAGCACTTCTTTTTCCTTCATTTTTGATGGAGCAGGAGGTACAACTATTTTACTTTGTCTACTAGGAGTGCCAGGATAACGTTGCACTTTTGCTGCCTTGTATTTAGGAGTTTGATACCTTGTTTTTGGCTTTGGAGCAGGTCTTGGGCGTTTAATAACGACTTTTGCACCTGAATAAGCATAAGGTTTCACTACTCTAGGAGCTTGTATCTCAGGCACGGCTGGAGCTGGTTTTACAACACGAGCTTGAGGTTTTGGCGATGGTTTAGAGGCTGGGCTATCCAAGCTTGCACAACCCGTGATAAAAAAAACAAAGCCCAAAGTGGCAAATAAACGAAATAGATTCATGGCTTTTATACTAAACAGAAGTTGTTAATAATTTATAAAAATCAAGGCAAGTTTTTTAAGAAAACTCCGATCAAATCAATAATTCGACTTATAATCAAAATATGCTTCAATCAAAAACTGGTTTTAATAGTAAAGAAGTATAAAAAGATATGTTAGTGCATTAAATTATCTATCCACTTTCCTTCAGGATCACGCCCACGATGAGAAGGCGTATTGTTATTTAAGCTATCTGTCGTTTCAACGGGTCTAGGTCTAGGCGCACAAAAGCGTCTTTTCCTTGGTTGTGTTCCCCGAAGGAAGGGCATTATAACGGCTTCTCCACAATTTGGATTAAATAATAAACCCGATTCTTTATCGATTTTTACATACCTGATTTTACTAGGACGCTTAGGCTTTAGTGGTTTTGTTGGTAATACCTTCATCAAATCGGCCCAGACTTTCAAAGCACCAGAACCACCTGTTAAATTAGTTGGCTTATTATCATCACGCCCCACCCATACGGTCGCAACATGTTGCCCTGTAAAACCTGCGTACCAACTATCACGTTTGTTATTAGTTGTACCCGTCTTTCCCGCCGAATTTTTCCACCTTGGTAGAACTCTCGAAAGATACTTAGCCGTTCCTGTTTTTGTAATCTCATTCATAACAGAGATCAATAAATAAGTAGCACCTGGCGACGCTACTTGTTTAATATTTAAAGGATAACGTTTTAATGTTTTTCCATAAGAATTCATTACGCTACGAATTGCAGTCAAAGGGGTATATGTACCACCTGCAGCAATGGTTTGATACATTTGCTGTACTTCTAAAGGAGTAAGCTCTAGCGCTCCTAGTAAAACAGAAGGATATAAAGGAATATCGGAATGAATACCTAAATCATGCAACATTTTAACCACACGTTCCATGCCTAGTTTGATACCTATACGAACCGTTGGCGTATTACGAGATAGCACTAAAGCACGTTTTAAAGTAACTACTCCCATATCTCGATGGTCGTAATTACGCGGCTCCCAATTTTCTTTACGTGAAATACGCACCTTCACCGGACCATCACTAATTGGGGTTGCCAAATTAAATTTTCGAGGCGTTTCTAATGCGGCCAAATAAACGGCAGGTTTTATAACAGAACCAATTTGCCGTTTTGCATCTAAAGCACGATTGTATCCTGCATAACGAGCATTACGCCCACCAATAAGTGCCAGTATTTCTCCCCCTTGCACACTACTTATAACCATTGCTCCATTCAATCTACCACGAGGAATACGCTGAGAACGCTCTAATTTTCGGACTCGGCGACTTAAAACTTTCTCACCTGTTAACTGGATAATAGGATCCATCGCTGTAAATATTAGCAAGCCTTCTGTACGTAAGTCCTCTTCATTGTAATCACGTTGTAATTGCTTACGCACCAAATCTAA
>JALVDG010000332.1 GCA_027009095.1 Thiotrichaceae bacterium | reverse complement strand
TACCCAACATTTTCTTTATAACCATCTGTGCTGTTATCTGCGGAGCAGATGACTGGTCAACGGTGGAGGAATTTGGTAAATCTAATGAGGAATGGTTTAACAAACAACTTGATCTTGAATATGGCATCCCATCTCACGGTACCCGACAGTAGGGCGTTTTCCGCTACTTTGTAAACAATACTCTGCGGTACGATGTCCTAAAGATTTATTTAATACATGGTGCATTTTTGCTTTAGATATACATTCCCACGCTGAAGCGGTGGGAACGGAATAGAGATGCCTTATGAGTAGATATTTTTTGTAATATGCTTAAATCTCGGCACTATAATAAACTTTTTGTACATCATCTAAATCATTTAACATAAACATTAACTTTTCAAAACGTTCTACTTCTTCACTATTAAGTGGGTGTGTTATTTGTGGTATAAATTGAACATCATCTACTTCTAACTCAGTATCATCACCAAGTGTATCTAAAATGGCTTGCTTGGCTTTAAAATACTCCGTATCTGGTGCAAAGATGGTTATTTTGCCGTCTTCATTTTCAATATCTGCTACATCGACATCCGCCATTAATAAGGCTTCTAGTATTTCTTCTTCATCAGCTTCAAGAACAAAAATAGCGTAATGATCAAACATATGGCTAACTGTGCCCTGTACGCCTAGTTTACATTTGGTTTTTGTAAAACATTGGCGTACATCACCGATGGTTCTGTTGGGGTTGTCTGTTAGGCAGTCAACAATGACCATTGATCCCGCAGGACCAAAACCTTCATAACGTGCTGGAGCAAAATCTTCCCCTCCTCCTCCTTTGGCTTTTTCGATGGCTTTTTCGATCACATGGGATGGAACTTGGTCTTTTTTTGCTTTCTCTATCAGGCTACGTAGTGCTAAATTGCCTTCTGGCTCTACACCGCCTGATTTAGCACAAACATAAAGCTCTCGTCCGTATTTGCTATAAACCTTTGCCTTTGCATCGGAGGTTTTAGCTATGGATTCTTTTCTGTTTTGATACGCGCGACCCATTGTCTTATCCCTTTAAAAAATTAGTAACTAGTTGGTGTTAGAGGATACTACAGAGTAGATTGAATGAAGGGAATTTTTTCTTGTAAAATTGTTATTAAGCATTCAGAAAAAGGTCAATAATCATGACTACAACTTATATTCTCATTTATTAGTAATACCTTAAGCTTGTTCCCAAATTTATTTGGGAATATAGGATAGGGAATTTATTCCCTGTGTTCATTGGTCTTTATAATGAGCTATTATTAGAGGAATAAATTCTTCGATATATACTCCCAAATAAATTTGGGAGCAAGCCAAAATCAACAGGTTGCGGTGGATGCGTCACACTTATCCACCCTACAGTTTGGATTTTCTGTTTATGGGGATATGGGTAGTGCTATGACTAAATATTATTCCCAAGATATTCCTTAAATTTGTTATCCTCCGTTCTGTCTTTAGAAAAAACAAGAATAACTTATTCTCAATCAAATCAAGATAGCCCCTTATGAAACCTGTATTTGCTTTAGTTGGTCGCCCGAATGTTGGCAAATCAACCCTTTTTAATTGTTTAACAAAATCTCGTGATGCTTTAGTCGCTGACTTCCCTGGTTTAACCCGTGATCGTAAATATGGTACTGGTGTCGTTGGTGAGCGGGACTACCTTGTTATTGATACAGGTGGTTTAAGTGGTGATGATGTCGGTATTGATGAGTACATGGCGGCACAAACATGGATGGCGGTGGATGAGGCGGATGTTGTGCTGTTTTTAGTCGATGGTCGTCAAGGCTTAACTGCTGCTGACCATATGGTGTCTGATCGTTTGCGTCGTGAAGGGAAAAAAGTTTACTTATTGGTTAATAAGATTGATTCTGTTGATCCTGAACAAGCTTGTGCTGAATTTTATGCACTTGGTTTTGCGGATATTTTCCCTATTGCTGCGGCACAAGGGCGTGGTGTATCGAAAATGATCACTGCCCTCTTGGATGATTATCCTGATGATGGCGAGGATGAGGAAGATATTAGTGATGATGATACTATCCGCATTGCTTTTATTGGTCGTCCAAATGTAGGAAAGTCAACTCTAATCAATCGTTTAATGGGTGAAGAGCGCGTCATTGCTTTTGATAAACCAGGTACGACACGCGATAGTATCTTTGTACCTTTTGAGCGAGATGGTCAAAAGTACACGCTTATTGATACCGCAGGT
>JALVDG010000331.1 GCA_027009095.1 Thiotrichaceae bacterium | reverse complement strand
ATTTTAATAATGGGGCTACTGCTCGCGCTTATTTGGCAGAGGCAGAATACGATTTAGTTTTATTGGACATTATGTTACCCGAATACAACGGTTTAGATTTATGCCGTGAGTTACGCCAGCAACGCCCTAGCGTGCCTATTATGTTACTCACCTCTTTAGATAGTGAAGCCGATAGAGTGGTGGGCTTAGAGCTAGGTGCAGATGATTACTTAACTAAACCTTTTAGTATTCGAGAATGCCAAGCTCGGATTAAATCTTTATTACGTCGCTGTGAACTTAACTCGCAGAGCAATAAAAAAAATAATACCACTGCGGATGAAAACCTGCGCTTTACTCACGAAGAACTCAGCATTAATCCTATTACCCGTGAGGTTACTTTAGACGACCGTCTTATAGAATTAACACAGCGAGAGTTCGATTTATTACTGCATCTAGCTAATCACCGCCAACAGGTTTTTTCTCGTGCGCAATTATTGGATACTGTTTGGGGCTATAGTCACGAGGGTTATGAGGCAACGGTCAATACGCATATTAATCGTTTGCGGAAAAAACTCAAACGCGAAGATGGCAAAGATGATTTTATAAAAACAGTATGGGGCGTAGGTTATAAGTTTATAAGTCCAGTGAGAACAACAGGTGTTTCGTAGCCTTTACAGTCGTCTCGCCTTAGCATTATTGGCTGTTTTTATCTTTATGGCAGTCTTACAATTTTGGTTTTTCGGTGTTGCTTTTACCGCAACCCAGAATGAAACATTACAGCAACTGCATCGCCCCCTTGCTGAAAACATCGTTAATGACTTAGGGATAATTACAAAAAATCAATTTGATCCTGAGCTAATACAAGATGCCTTTCAAACCATTATGCTGTTAGGACCCACGCTTGAATTATATGTTTTGGATAAAGATGGAAAAGTTATTACCTTTGATACAGAACAAAAAGCATTAAAACGTCCCATCATTAATTTAGAACCTATTATCCGCTATATTGAACACAGCCATGAATTGCCTATTTTAGGTGATGACCCCCGCTCACTGGAGCAACAAAAAATATTCTCTGCCGCCCCAGTGTATGAGGAAAACAACAGTATTGGCAATTGGCGTACCGAGAAACTATTAATCGGCTATTTATATATTATTATTGGTGGTGAAAAATACGATACCGTAGCCACTGCTTTACATAACAACAATACATGGAAAGTGAGTCTAATTGGTATTTTCTCCGCATTAGCTTTTCTTTTAATCGCCTCATGGCTGTTGTTTTATGCCCTCACTCGCCCGCTTAGACGCTTAACTAAAGAAATTAAAACCTTTGAACAAGCTGATAACGTACAAAACACATCGCAACAACAAGGGGAAATTCAACAATTAGCACAATCCTTCCAGCAGATGCGACAACGTATTAGCAAACAGCTAAATGACTTGAAAAAACACGATGCCATCCGCCGTGAATTCCTTGCCTATGTTTCGCATGATTTACGCACACCCTTAGCGGGTATGAAAGCGTATTTGGAAACATTGGAATTAAAACAAGCCTCAATGAGTCGTGATGAACGCCAAGCACTTATCAATAAAACAATAACCAATGGCGATCGCCTACAACGGATTATTGATGAGCTATTTGAGCTAACCCGCCTTGAAAGTCAACAGGTTGAATTGCATCAAGAAGAGTTTGTTATCGGTGATTTACTCAGTGATATTTATGCCAGCTTAGAAAGTAAAGCACAGCAAGCCAAAGTGAATTTACACATTGATTATCAACAAGCCAATACTCAAGTCTGGGGAGACATTGCTAAAATTGAGCGAGTGCTTCAAAACCTATCTGAAAATGCTATACGCTACAGTAGCCAAGGTAGTACGGTCAATATAGGAGCAATAGCGCTAAAAGATACATTGTGCATTAGCATTCGTGACCAAGGCATTGGCATTGATGAAAAATATCTGCCTTATATTTTTGAACCCTACTTTCGAGCACCCGATAAATTAAAATTAAAACATAAGGGTGCGGGGCTTGGTTTAGCCATCAGTCAACGCTTACTGGCACTGCATAATATTACGCTTAATGTAAAAAGTGAGCTGGGAAAAGGCACTATTTTTCGCTTCTGTTTACAAAAAGTTTAACTTTACGTCATAGTTTCGTTATTTTTGAGCAGTATATTCTCTTTTTTATCAGGAGTATGTTAGTAGTTTTTTTGGGTTATTTCACATACACCATC
>JALVDG010000330.1 GCA_027009095.1 Thiotrichaceae bacterium | reverse complement strand
ATGAATTTATAGCACTCTTTTATATAAAAGAGTGCTATAAATTCATCAGTATCTATATGATAAAAGGATGAGTTGTTTTTTTACTTCAGTTCTAATACAAAAAAACCATTGATCAGCAATTCAGAGCATTCCAGTCCAGCATCAAAAATCAATAAGATACAGAAAATTTTTTAATTACCTTTTTCAGCTAAATACTGTAAATAGTGGATATGTTTTAACATCAAATTTTACTTCAGCAAGGTTTCATAAGTGTAAAAACATCCAAGCAATATCATAACAAATCTCTACACATTCAGCTAAAGAAAAAGGAAAGTTGCTAGGGCAATCGCACTTAAATTTAGTTGACTTTAATGAACATTTTAAAATTAGCAAGTTACAAGGTTCGCAATTTTGCGAATAAATATAATTCACGAATTTTAAAATTATGTGAATTTTAAGTAGTTGATTTTGCAAGCCACTAATTTAAGTGCGATTGCCCTAGCAGTTACTGATTATACTGAGTAGTGACACTGTTATAACAAAAACAATCAGTACTATGGTCATTCACCATGCCAGTGGCTTGCATAAAAGCGTAGCAAATAGTCGTACCTATAAATTTAAAGCCTTGTTTCTTTAGTGCTTTGCTCATGGCATCGGATTCGCTAGTGCTTGTCGGTACTTCGCTTATATTTTTCCATTTATTTTGGATTGTTTTTCCATTTACAAAACGCCAGATATAGGCATCGAAGCTACCGTGTTCTTTCTGTATTTCTAAAATTAAACGGGCATTGTTGATGGTTGAGTTTATTTTTGATTTATTTCTGATAATCGCGGGATTTTGTAATAGCTCATCTATTTTAGCTTGATTATATTGAGCCACTTTTTCTATATCGAAGTTATCAAATAGCTCTCGATAGCCTTCCCGCTTATTTAAAACAATTGCCCAGCTTAAGCCTGCTTGTGCGCCCTCTAATGTTAGAAACTCAAACAGTAAACGATCGTCGTGTACGGGAACTCCCCATTCATTGTCGTGGTAATCATAATAAAGCTCATTCCCTCCACTAACCCATTCACAACGTATTTTATTGTCTGACATTTAAGCTCCTTTTAAGTAAGGTAGCGGGTTAATAACTATTATCAATCGCATTTCTTCTACGTTGTACTTTTTTGATAATGGCGGGTATACGCTTTTTAAGCGTTTTTTTCATTGAGATAATACTGTAGTCGTCTTTGTGTAAACCTAGTTTGCGTCCTAGTAATACAGATTCTAAAGCATATAAAATTTGATCTTGATAGTCTTTGTTTTCTTGTTCTGCCTCTTTCCAAGAATCAATTACTTTAATCAAAGGATCAGCGAGGTCAGGGTTATCTTTTAGATGTTCTTTGACTTTTTCTTGGCGTTGTTCTGTAATTTTAATCTCATCTGCTAGCTTTAATAACTCTGCATGAACTGATGGATCGATTGTTCTTGAGAAGGTTAATAGTTTTTTGTGTGTGTCTTCACTGAAATTAGGTTTATTACGATTATTTTTTAAATCTCGACTAACTGGTTTTCCTCTCATTAATTGCTTTTGAATGACTTTAAAGTCTTTACGAATCATGTCGTGTACATTGATAATTAATTTTCTAAATTTTTTCAGTTCAACATTAATCTTTTTATCAAGCTTAACCGCTTCTTTCGCAAACTTAGAATCGACCGTTTTTTTATTCATCGTATCGTGTGCAATCCAAGCACGACGCACATCTTTATCAACTGATTTTTGTGCTTTTTTTAGTTGGTATACACCACTACTCCATATTTTTTTAACTTTTAGCAGTAAATTAGCATGACGGGGATGCTCATAAATTAAGTCATCTATATTTTCTAATAAGATATTCATATCTTTAATTTCTGCATCCACTTTATCACGTGAAAAAACTAAAGGTTTGTATACATTGAGAGTAAAGTTATGAATTTGTTCTTCTTGTTCTGCTGACGAACCACTATCCCATCCTTCCAAACTATTAAAGCCGCGCCAAATAAATAAAATAATAAGAAGAAGTATTCCGACTGATAATAAAAAAAGCACTTCTGATGACAAGCTTGTTTTACTACGAATTTTTTTTATTAAGAAATACCAGCCAATGAAAAGTGCTGCGGATAAGATGATAAAAATGCCGTATATAATTCCTGCGGACATTGCTGTACCTATGTGATAGGGGGGTTGGGGGTTAATTAGAGTACCTATAGTATAGGTGCTAAACACGTTATACCATACAAAAAAAGGGCTGATTTATCAGCCCTTTTTTATATTTTTTAATGTGGTCGTTTAAGTTGCCATCATATAATAACTATTGTAACTGCTCAGCTTGCACTCTATTTTGCTCGATTTCTACGTTATAAAGTGCTCATTTATGCTTATGAACTCCGCCCTTTTGTCTTAAACTCGAACACATAGAGCGCAATCTGAGCAGCTAGTGATTATGCTGAGTGGTTACTAACTAACTATTATAGTTAACCTTACCAATCCCAACTTGAAAATGGGTCATTTTGACGACGATAATTTCTCTTCCATTCTGGAGGATAGGGTGCATAACCATCATCTGACCAGAAGCGATTTTGAGGGTTTTTATTTGGACGATCTCGACACTCGATAATACCTCGCTTACAGAGTGAGCTACGCCATTCGTATTTATAAAAATGTTTTGCTACTGGTCTGTATTGTGGCTTAAAACTAACATTGATACTTGGGGAATATTCTTCTCGACCAAAACCTGTACCGGCATCTGCCTCTGCCGCAGCGGGAGCCATGCCTCGGCGAAGTCTGTTGCTAGCATTTGGAGCACTCTTCTTTTGGTAGCGATACACAGGACGTGGACGCTCATTAAAAACAGCAATTGCCACAACACCCATTGCCGATCTATCACCCCAGGCATTTGCATAGGAGTTACCAGCATTTGTAAAGAAGAAACGGTTAATGCGATTTTTTCCTGTTCTCCAGCCACCATAAGTTGCTGTTTCATAAGGATTTAAAACATACATTTTTTCGTTACTGCGTAACCAAGATTTTTTGCCTGATAAAATATTTCTACCATCAACCGTTACCACTAGACCAATCCGTCGATTTGATGTATTCCTTATGCGTAATTTATAGCGTTGTCCTTTTTTTGCTTGAATATAAGCTCTCTTTACATTGTAAGCTTTGCTCGTAGTAGGAATACGTCGTAATACCTTTCCTCTATCATTAATAATATCTACCCGTATTGGCGAATTATTATAGCTAGGAGGAGCAGGTTTCCAAGCAGGATTGTAAGGGTAGGCTTCTGCACTGGAAATAATCCCTAAGGACATAGTAATCAACAAGATAAACTTGAGGAGGGTCGAATTAATCAACCTTGTTTTAGTTTTACTCCACATTGTAAAACTCCTTTTTTAATTTTGATTTTAATGAAAACAATACTTCACATGATATAAACTGAATATTTAAATTAAATTCATATTAATTTTATAACTCAGACTAAGGTTTTTATTCGCCGTCACGAAATACGAGGTCCTCAAAAAGTGTGACCTAGCTTCCTTCTTTTTGTTCAATCAAGTTGCTTATAATCTGATTTTATTAGCAACAAAAGGAATGTTTAATAAGATAATGATATATGTGAAATTATTGATTTGATTACAGATTCATTGTCCGTAAACTGATACAATTATCGATTATTATTATTTTATAGTAGCTACTCAGCATATAATCGGTAACTGCTTGGATTGCGCTCTATTTTGTTCGAGTTCAAGGCGAATGGGCGGAGTTTATAAGCATGAATGAGCACTTTTAACGTAGAAATCGGGAAAAATAGGGTGCAAGCTGAGTAGTTACATTTTTATAGAGATTAAGTATTAATGAAAATAATGCTCACCATAGCGGCAGTTCTAGGCGGATTGTTATTCATTTTTAGCTACCTAAGATTTGTTTTATCTGGCTTTCGTTACCACCCCATTACAGGACTTTTAGCGGTTATTCCCGTGGTAAATTTAATTACCATACCAACATTAATGGATACCAAGCTGTTGCGTACCATTATTATTGGTATTATTGGCTTAATTTTATCAGTAAGCGCATGGTTTTTAGGTGCCGATAAATCGTTACAAAAACATATCGCCACACTACGCGGACAACCCACCATCGTCTCATCAAAGACACAAGCACTTGTTGAAAAAAAGAACAAAACAGCCCCCCAAGATAAATCATCAGAAAATAAAAAGGCAAGTGCTTCAACAACAAAAATAGAAGCCGAAATAAAAGACACTCTAACCCAAGAACATCAAGAAGCACCTCAAGCCGTGTATTTTGAAATACTCCCTAAAAAAGCACTTTACAGTATGAAGTTTGTTGATATACCAGTACAAAAAATAGACACTTTAATAGGGCGTATTGTACGTATCACAAAAGCAGATGGTGCTACCATCGAAGGGCAGATACAGAATATAGAAAAAGGAAGTGTTTTTATTAGTAAAAATAGTGAAGGTAATATTGCTTACGAGATGTTAATTGGCAATATAAAACAACTTTTAGTCATGGTTAGACGTGAAAAATAAAAATATCTATTATGACTAAATCATCTACCTTGCCCTCATCTATGCCATGTTATGTTTATCGCAGTGTAAAAAAGCGTGGCATGTATTTATATTTACCTGAAAAAGATCAGTTTGATTCAGTACCAGAATCCTTAATAAAACTCATCGGTAAAACTGAATTTTCGTTTGAATTTCAGCTCAATACCGAACGTAAGCTATTACGTTACGAGTCTTCCGAAGTGATGAGAAATCTACTAGACAATGGCTTTTTTTTACAGATGCCACCAAATGGCTACAAATCGGATAACGATGGTGAGCTAGATGCTAATTTACAGGGTTTTTAGGATAAATTAATGGATGATCAACAAATAATTGACCATCTTAGAGATATGGCAAGACAACAAGCCATCTGATATGCTACGTTATTTAACGGTCGATTTAGAAATGACCGATCAAGTCAATATTATGAAGCTTTTTAGCGAGGCAATGAAGGTAAGTTTAGGAGAAGTCACGATGATTACCGCGTGGTGGCATGAGGGGAAAGTAGAGCTTAATGATAATGATATTAATGCTTATTTAAGCCCTATGGTGAATGACTTTACTCATTGATAATATCCCCTTTGAGCCATTACACAATTTTCTGATAGACAAAAACATCTCCAACCACTTCGCATTTTTTACAGCCACTCACTAATACTGCGGTTTGCTCTTTTGTTGCTTCGCTTGCAAGGTAAATCTCCACATCGACTTTCCCGCCGATATAATGCAATGCAATATTTTCAATCCGCTTAGTCAAGCCACTTTCTTGTAGATGCGGGTATAGCTCACTCATTAGCTGGTTGCGACTAGGTAACTCTGTACACAAGCTACAAGCCTCATCATCTTCAGGATCAATATGCACAGTGATATCCGTCATTTCAGGAAAGGCTTTGGCTGTTTTAGTAATCACATTTTCAGCAATATAATGTCCTTCAGAAACACTTAAAAAAGAATTTACTTGGATATGTACATCAGCCAGCACTTTGCTGCCCATTTTTCGAGTGCGTAGCAGGTGTAAACTTTCCACACCTTCTAGCTCACTAATAAATGCTTTTATTTTAGCTACTTTATCTAAATCGACCGAGGTATCAACCAGCTCCATTGTGCTATCAAGAATTAAGCGTGCGCCCATATAGAAAATCATCACAGCAACTAAAATAGCAGCAATCGCATCTAACCAAGGGACCTGAAAGAATACGCTCGTACTTACGCCCACGGCAACCATTAACGACGACATAGCATCAGAGCGATGATGCCACGCATTCGCACGCAGTAAATTAGAGTCTATTTTTTCTGCAATATAAGTGGTGTATTGATACAAGCCCTCCTTTGCCACGATTGCAAACAAGGCAAAAACAACCGCAAGCAACGTTGGTTGTAATAAATTTTCTGGATGCATTAATCGCTCAACGGCATTCATCGCAATACCCACCGCGACACCTGCTAATGCCAAACCGAGAATAACCGTGGCAACAGTTTCAATGCGTTCGTGCCCATAAGGATGATCATCATCGGCATCTTTACTGGCTAATTTAGCTGCAAAAAGTACTACAAAATCACTGGCAAGATCAGATAGCGTGTGCAAACCGTCCGCAATTAAAGCTTGCGAACTCGCCACAACACCGCCAACTAACTGAGCAACCGAAAGCAGTACATTAACGACGATACCTGTGAGCGTCACATTACGCGTTTCATCATAACGCTCTTGTTTAGAATAATGCTTAGTGGGTTTTACAACAGATTCCGATTCAACTGGATCAAGCTTATCCGCCATTGCTCTCTCCTACTTCAATGACAACAAAGTATTCATGGTCTTCCGTGCGTGTTTCAATGGTTTTATGCCCATGAACTTTTGCCCATGCAGGAATATCGTGTAAAACACCTGGGTCGGTGCAGACTGCTTCTAATTGATCACCTGCTCGCAGTGTCTCTATTCTTTGCTGAACGCGAATAACAGGCATTGGGCAAAGTAATCGACGTGCATCTAATGTGTGCATAGCATATCCGTGTTAATAATAATTGAATCCTTATTCAGCAAACAATATTGAAGTTTTAGTTTCAATTCATTCGGGTCTTTACGCAAAACAAGTTCCCCTCCACGAGGGTTAACATGAAGATCCAAACGCAATACCCAAAAGCGTAGATAGCAGATTCTTAACATCGCCAGCCATGCTTGTTTTTCGTTTTCTTCTAATTCGCGTACTTTATTATAGGCAACTAATAAGGCACTGACACGCGCTTTATCCAGCGAGCTATCCTCATTACTGCACCAATCATTCGCAACAACGGCTAGATCATAAATAAAGGCATCGTTACAGGCAAAATAAAGATCAATAATACCGCTTAGTACTAGCTTGCCATCGACCATATCAAACATCGCATTATCACAAAATAAATCAGAGTGTGTGATACCTGAAGGTAGTGACTGCCAATTAATGGTTTTAGAAAACTCCAGTTCTTGCTGTAGCAAAGCTTTATCTTCGCCCTCTAATGTTGCAATTAACGGTTGCGTAAATTTTGGCGATAAATCTATATCACGCTGATGATGACGCTGTTGTGGATAAGACAAAGCGGCAAGATGAAAGCGCGCTAGAGCATCCCCAATTAACCGACAATGCTCAATGCTTACCTCTGATTGCTTTAAAGAAGCACCTGATAGTCGCTCAATAAGTACCGCAGGTTTTTCACATAATGTTCCCAAAAACTGCTTATTTTTATTCGCTACAGGTTTAATCGTCTTTACATGATGCTGAGATAAATGAGCCATCAAGCCTAAAAAGAAGGGCAGGTCATCATGAGTATATTGCTCATAAAGGGTCAGCACATAACGACCTTTTGTGGTATTAACAAAGTAATTGGTATTTTCCATACCCGCTGCAATACCTGTAAAATCGATGAGATTACCAAGATCATAATCATCTAAAAATATGACTAATGCTTCCCTTGTAACCGTTGTATATACAGACATTAAATTTCCATCATTTTACGTTGTTCTTCTGTTGAAGCAGGTTCAGTAATATCAGTTTGGTGCTTCAAAATATACTCAACCGCACTATCGGCATCATCAACCATCACAAATAAATCCATATCATTTGGAGAGATTGTTCCCTCTTTTACCAAAGTATGCTTAAACCAGTCAATTAAACCTTTCCAAAATGCCGTTTCAACTAACACAATGGGAATACGACGGGTTTTTTCTGTTTGAATAAGCGTTAATATTTCAGCTAACTCATCTAAGGTACCAAAGCCTCCTGGCATCACCACATAAGCAGAAGCATACTTGACAAACATCACCTTACGAGAAAAGAAATGCCGAAAATATAAAGAAATATCTTGATATTCATTAGAACTTTGCTCATGTGGTAACTCGATATTTACCCCAATACTTGCAGAAGCTCCCGCCTGAGCACCTTTATTAGCTGCCTCCATTACACCAGGTCCACCACCACTGACAATTGAAAATCCCTCATCGGATAAACGTCTTGCAATATCCTCGGTTAATTTATAAGTAGGATGATTTCTGTCAGTACGCGCCGAACCAAAAATACTCACCGAAGGGCGAGCGCGGGCAAGTTTCTCATAACCATTGACAAACTCACCCATAATCTGAAATATCTTCCAACTCTGATGAGATAACTCCTCATGGTTTATTGGACTCAATGCTGCTTGTTTACTGTTTTTTTTCATTACTTTTCCCTCATTATTTTTATGGATTAAATATAAATATTACAACTACTTGTATATGAATTAGGAGCTAAACTTTAGTCAGCCTTTAAAGTTTTTTGGTTAGCAAGAACAATTGATAACAGTATATCTAAATGTATGCAAACACTATGAAAAAATCTTTGGAATTATTATCAGCGAATGAGTAACCATACTAATTTAAGTTTTTTGCTAAAGAGGTTATATGTCTGTATATTTTTGAAATTAAAATATTGGTAACTGCTCAGACATAATAAGTCGATATTTGTGTGACTATTTTTCTGATATTAACAGTAAAGAAATAGATAATTTTGCTTTATACCGTTTATCAAATATTTATAGATGAAAAATTAAAAAAAAGTACAATCGCGCCATTGAAAAGTCTAGCAATTGGTCTTTAGATCAAGGATGGC
>JALVDG010000329.1 GCA_027009095.1 Thiotrichaceae bacterium | reverse complement strand
CCTTGAATTTGAATCATAAGTAATAAACTTAAAAGTCGGCAAATATTGCTGGCTTTTTTTATGCTTACAAATATAGTTGAGAAATGCCCCATTCAATTGATAAAAATACACTGCGCTCTCAACTTCAGCAACGACGAAGTATGATGAGTGCCGCAGAAAGAAAATTTTATTCAGAAAAAATTTGCCAGCAGCTAATAAGATCGCCTTCTTTTCAAACAGCCCAGCATATTGCCTTTTATACACCTGTTAAAGGAGAGGCTAATCCGCTTTATTTACAAAAATATTCTGATAAATGTTTCTACCTTCCCTTACTTTCTCAGCAAAAAAAGCACCATCTGTATTTTGTAAAAATAGATAATGACACAGAGTATAAAAAGAATATTTATGGTATTCCCGAGCCATTGCATACAGCGGAAGATATTATTCCTATAAAAGAGATAGACTTGGTGATTATGCCATTAGTTGCAATGGATAAAAAAGGTAACCGTCTAGGGATGGGCGGGGGATATTACGATCGAAGCTTTGCATTTAAAAAAAATTTAGATAATCTATCAAAGCCCATATTAATGGGATTTGCTTATGATTTTCAGCTGGTTGATTCTTTAACAGCGGAGGAGTGGGATGTGCCTTTAGACTACCTTGTTACAAATAAAACATTAATCAAATCACACAATTATTAAGATAAAACCAATATAGCCATCACTAAAAACAAGGCTTCTGTCAGTTCAATCATAAGTCCTAAAATATCGCCTGTAACACCGTTTAAGCGTGATATTGCCCAAGAGCGTATAATATAAACCAGAAAGATAAGTGCTATCAGTACATAGAGGTTAGTAGTAACAAAAACAATAATCGTCATTAACAGTAAAATAACAGCTACAAACTCAGGAAAACTTGTTTTCTTTAGCTCAAAAGCTAAACCTTTCTCTTGAGATACAGGCGTATAAGTCAGTAAACCAATAGCTATTGCTCTCGCTATCATAGGCGAAAAGAGTATAACCCAGAAGCTTAGACCAGCTTCTAATATCGCTAGTAAAGCTGAATACTTCAATATTAATACTAAAAATATACTCGCTATTCCTGCAGGACCAGATACAGGATCTTTCATAATTTCTAAGGTTTTTATTGCACTACCTTGCCCCCCTAAAAAACCATCCGCAGTATCTGCTAAACCATCTAAATGCAAAGCACCTGTAATCAACACCCATAGCATAACAATAAGTGCCGCAACAACTGAATGAGCAGTTGTAAAACTAGAAAATAGATACGTCAAGAGAGTTAAAAATATACCAATACACAAGCCTATTACAGGGTAATAAAGTACAGAGTAAGAAAGTTCTTCCTCACTGATATGAGAGATTTTTGGTGCGGGTATACGAGTTAAAAAGGTTTGCGCAATAAAGAAGGGTTTTGCGAAGGGAGACATGCAGTTTAGCCTAGAAGTTATAATCTTATATAAGGAGGCACTAATAATTTATATTATAACTGTTTATAGTGTAAAACCATATAGATAAATAAAGTTTTATTGGACTAAGAACAAACAGTTAACTATATATTTTTTCACCGAAAATTTCGGTCAAATTTAGACTTTAGCAGCGCATATTCCGTCTAAACAGTAGTAGGACAGCCATGTGAAATTAAAGTGCCCCATTCTCCTGTATTATCTTGATACATACGAATAGTAGAAATACTGGCATGATCTACATTCAAGCGAAATAAGTTTTCTTCCTGCATACCTAATATATACATTAACATAACACGAATCACCCCTGCATGAGTAATCACTAAAATACGTTTTCCTTCATGTTTTTCGATGATTGCTTTTAGACTTTTTAATACTCGCCCACGGAAATCATGAAAATCTTCTCCTTTAGGGGGAGTTTGTTTTGTTGGTGATGTCCACCAGCGCTTTAGAATACCATCATCCTCTTTCATTAAATCATCACGAGTACAGCCTTCCCAATCGCCAAAATTAATTTCTTCTAGCGCTTCTATAATTTCACACTTAACTCCTTCTTGGTCAGCTAAAGACTCAGCAAACTCAGCACAACGTAATAAAGGGGATGAAATAATAACATCCCACTTTACATCACCCTGTAAAGCGTCTTGCATTTGCGTCCAACCTTCATCGGTTAATTTATCATTGGTACTACCACGGATTATTTCACCGCCCTCTACTTCGCCATGACGAAGCAGGTCTATAATGGTTGTTTTTGAC
>JALVDG010000328.1 GCA_027009095.1 Thiotrichaceae bacterium | reverse complement strand
CTCCTCATCACCTTTTTCATCGCGTAGTTTATTAGTCTCGCGCGAGAGATCAAATAATGCTGCCAATGCTTCTGGGGTATTAAAATCATCATGCATAGCGGCATGAAAACGGAAGGCATAATCTGTTTTTTCGATTGCTTTTGCTTCTGGCAAACCACGCAACGCGGCATAGAGTCTTGCTAATGCTTTACTGGCATTGTCTAACTGCTCATCACTGTAATTAAGTGGACTACGGTATTGGCTTGTCAGCAAGAAATAACGTATTTCTTCACCACGATATTTTTCTAACACTTCTCTAATGGTAAAAAAATTGCCTAAAGATTTAGACATTTTTTCTTGATCGATACGAATAAAGCCGTTATGCATCCAGTAGTTTGCAAAATGTTGCCCTGTGCAGGCTTCCGATTGTGCTATCTCATTTTCATGGTGCGGAAATTGTAAATCCTTACCTCCACCATGAATGTCAAAGGTTGAACCAAATAACTTTGTTGACATCGCAGAACATTCAATATGCCAACCAGGACGACCTTCTCCCCAAGGGGATGACCATGATGGCTCGCCCTCTTTGGCAGGCTTCCATAACACAAAATCAAGCGGATCATTTTTAGCATCATCAATCGCAATACGGTCTCCCGCACCTTTGCGTAAATCGTCTAAATTTCGTCCCGATAATTTACCGTAGCCCTCAAATTTAGCCACTGCATAGTAGACATCGCCATTGCTACCAACATAAGCAAAGCCCTTTTCAATCAGGGTCTCGATCATTTTGATAATGGCAGGGATATTTTCCGTAGCACGCGGCTCTAAATTAGGACGCAGCAAACCCAAGCTATCCTCATCTTCATGCATCGCATCAATAAAACGCTTGGTGAGATCATGAAAATCTTCGCCATTTTCTACCGCACGCTGAATAATTTTATCGTCAATATCGGTAATATTACGCGCATAACTTACCTCAAAACCTTTATGTAAGAAGTAACGATAAATCACATCAAACGCAACCATTACCCTCGCATGACCTAAGTGGCAATAGTCATACACCGTCATACCACACACATACATGCGAATTTTATTCTCTTCTATCGGCTTAAATTCTTCTTTTTGATTTGTGAGCGTATTGTATATTTCTAGCATGATGTTTCTTTCTGTTATGGGGATGGGGTGTGACAATTTGCACTACTTTTAGACTAGGAGCGCTATAGTAGCAGAGCGTACATTAATCCGCTATAATTCGCGCCTCGTTAAATTTTAGACAAACGAACGATATAAAAATAATTTTTTCACCGTATAGCTATAGCAATACACAGGGGCAAACTAATGAAATTACTATCCATTAAACACTTTACTATATTATTCCTCTCTTTTTTCATGCTATTCACTGGCTGTAATGCTCAAGATGCGGCAACAAAAGCAGCAGCAGAGAAAAAGACCCAAACAAAGACTTCAGGAGATAAAATGTCTGCTAACCCAATTATTAAAATGGAAACAAATAAAGGCAACATCACTATTGAGCTGTATGCCGATAAAGCCCCAATATCAACAGAAAACATGGTGAACTACGTT
The DNA here is from genome assembly GCA_027009095.1 of Thiotrichaceae bacterium. GTDB lineage: Bacteria > Pseudomonadota > Gammaproteobacteria > Thiotrichales > Thiotrichaceae > JAGLBW01. Next base: position 664 of record JALVDG010000328.1, on the reverse strand, counting down.
AAAGATGCTTTTTATGATGGATTAATCTTCCACCGCGTTATCCCAGGCTTTATGATTCAAGGTGGAGGTATGACCCCAGATATGAGTGAAAAGCCGAATAAAGCACCTATCAAAAACGAGGCTGATAACGGTCTAAAAAATGATCGTGGTACATTAGCAATGGCGCGTACTAATGTTCCTGACTCTGCAACTTCTCAGTTTTTTATTAATTTAAAAGACAACGACTTCCTAAACCACACTAGCAAAACACCACAAGGTTGGGGGTATGCGGTATTTGGAAAAGTAATCGAAGGCATGGATGTTGTAGATGCAATAGCAGCCGTTAAAACAGGCAATCACGGTGGACACGGAGACGTACCGCTAGAGCCTGTTGTTATCAATAAAATGACACTTGTTGAATAAAACCTACTTTATTTTTTATCGAAGTACCTAAAGGGTGACATCTAGTCGCCCTTTTTTATTGCCTGAAAAATTATCAAATCAGCACTGTGTAATAACAATACTTCAGACACAATTATGCAGCAATAGCACCATAATTAATAAGCCCTTGATACTCAGGATGTAATTTAATTGATGTTGGCTGAAAATCTAACAGCGAAATAATTCTATCGATCAGATATTGATTGAATTTTCTGATTTTCAAACGCTGTATAGAAATCACATG
>JALVDG010000327.1 GCA_027009095.1 Thiotrichaceae bacterium | reverse complement strand
GTCAAGTCCCGATAGATTATAGACACGAGCAACTACAGTGGCTGATTCCTTACGAAGGATGATTGCTTCGACAACTTCTTTTCTTTTTTGATTTCTGGCTTCTGATCTAGTCATGCCTCATTATACTATGAAATTACTTTCGGAACGATTAATACATTAACAATTCTCCAACAGACAATTTCTCTTGTTAAAGTCTATGATTGCTTTCATTAGATTCATAAGAGGACAGAAAAGTGGATAAACACAGAAAAACGGCAATTATTGTGGGTGTGCTAATATTGCTAGCATATAGTCTTTTGGGGAGTAGCAACCCTGATTTTAAAGCAGTAGGCATGTTGCTAGAGGTCATTAGTGGTGTGGCAGTTATTGCGATTGCAGCACTTATGTTTCCCTATTTTAAGCCCTATGACCCAACCGTATCGCTTTGGTATCTCGCTTTAAAAACACTCGAAGGAGGGCTTTTAGTGGTGACAGGTGTACTGTTTTTATCTCATAGTAATATTTTACTCGGAGTCCGTGATGGTATCCATGCTATACACGGTTATGTTTTTGCTATACCTGCTCTGATGTTCTATTTTTTATTGTATAAATCTCAACTTGTTCCTCGATGGATTTCAGTTTGGGGAGTAGTAGCGGCTGTTTTATTAGTGATCGTCAATGTATTTGAAGTGGCAGGATTTAACTCAGATGCTATGAAAATTTTATATCTACCCATTGTGCTGAATGAGGCATTTTTAGCAATATGGCTAATGATTAAAGGATTTAATTCAAGTGTTATAAAAAATATTGATTTCAAATTATAGTTGTCTTTAGTTTTATCCAAACTAAAAAGCATTTTTTGTATGAGTCAATTTGACTGTTGGTACTGGGTTACAAGCGTTCCCAAAGTACAATACACAGTGGTTTTAATATGTGAAAACATACTATGTACTGTATATCAAAATGGTAGTAGTAGCCCAAGTACTCAGCTTGTTCTCAATCAAAATAAGTACCAAACTTCACAAATTTACTAAACCAATATGAGTTATCCATGCTTGTTATTTTCACGCGACTACGGCGGTTAGGGGCATGAATAAATTGTCGGTTGCCAACGTAAATTCCTACATGATTGGTTTTAGCACCAGTTTTAAAAAATAACATATCGCCAGCTTGTAGATTCTCGTAGCGAACAAGGCGGCTTTTGTCTCTTTGTTGAGCTGCTGTTCTAGGAAGTTTTATCCCTGATCCTTGTTTGTATATATACGTCATTAGCCCACTACAATCAAAACCCTCTCTGGGATTTGAGCCACCATATTTATAGCGTGTACCTAATTGTTGATAAGCTAGTTGCACGACCTTTTGTCGTGCTTGTATTGCAGGGGAGTAGTTGGGTGCTGGAGGAATGTAATTATGTTGAGCAGGTGGTATATAGTTGTGTCGAGTTGAGGGAGGTGTGACTCTGGGAGTATGTGGAATATAGCGTGCGTGCTTTTGTGGTAAAGGTCCACAGCCTGACATGAGTAGCAAAAATCCACTTAAACCAAGTAGAGTTAGTGATTTATTCATTATTATTATCCACTTTATGGGCAAACAGCTAAGTCTAGCTCGCCTGTCCCTTGTTTTTATTATTATTGATGAGAGTATTATCTTTAAAGAAAAGTTCGAGGCACTTGATAAATGGTTGATGCCTCGTTATCCCATTTTTTAGTTTGGATAATAAAGTCTTATATTCTGTTGTAAACCCTTAAAACTATAAGTGGTCGTCGAATAATTTCTGCATAATCTCTTTTTTATGATCATCTTTGCGCAAGTCTTGAAGTAGCGCAAACCAAGCCACGATAATCAAGATAAAAAGAGAAATAACGATGAATTCCATGATGTGCTCCTTGTTTTTTAATTTTAATATTATGTCTAAAATATAGGCAATATTGTACTTGTTAAGTTCACTACATTTATAAAATATTTATTTCTATGGCTATACTTAGCTCTTTGGATAGGCAAAGGTGTTAGTAGTGGCTAGTTTTATCAATGTGTTTAATAAATATGCGAAAAAAAGAAAGGAAAAGGCTCGTAAAAATACAATTAATTTTCTTTTGATGTTTGTATTGCTTGTTTTTAGTGTGGGAAGTCCTGCATCGGATATAGAAAAAGAAAAGCGTTGGGCATCTCAAATAAGCGATACTTTAATGGATGGAGATGTTATCTATTTGAGTGATGGAAAAAATGATTTTTTAGCCTTAGATATGCCTACGGAAGAAAAGTCTGATATTGGGGTATTAGTAATGCATGGGATTGGCATCCATCCTGATTGGCCTGAAGTGATTAATCCTTTGCGTGTTGGTTTAGCAGAAGCGGGATGGCATACCTTGTCGTTACAAATGCCTATATTGAAAAATTCAGCAACAGGTGAAGATTACCTGCCTTTAATGAAAGAGGTCGCACCAAGAATTGAGGCAGGAATAAAGCATCTAAAGAAATCAGGTGTTAAAAAAGTTGTCTTAGTTGCGCATAGCTTAGGAGCGCAGATGACAAGTTACTATCTAGCACATTTATCTGATAAAAAATCTCCTGTTATCGCTTATGTCGCAATAGGAATGGGGGCATCTAATAGTAAATTGTTAAAAAATATAAATCTGCCCGTATTTGATATTTATGGTAGTGAAGATCTAAAAGATGTAATGGATTCAGCAGCCGACAGAATGAAATCATCCAGTCATAATAAGAAATATCAGCAAGAGAAAATAAAAGGGGCAGATCATTTTTTTAATGGCAAGAATGAAATATTGGTAAAAATAGTGACTGATTACATAAGGTCATTGAAGTAATTTTAGTATATCAACCACATTATATTGACCGATACAGAGCAAACTAAAGTTACTATACCAAAAGCTACTTGAATGAGTATCAAGTCAGATATCTCTAGAGAGTATATCGATGAACTCTATTGTATTTATTAATGATAGCATTAGTAGAACTTACAACTGATGGATTCTTTTAAGCTAGGTAAATACTTCTTATGAATGCTAATTAATTAAATTTATTGTTTGTTTAAGTCTTTGTATTTTTGATTAAAAAATAACACTTTCTTTGTGTTTTGCTTGAGAGTGATAGTGGCTTTTTTAGCAAAGTCCTTGATTTGAATAATATTAAAATTGTTTTTGTCAATAAAAAAAAGAGGATAAATATTTTTGTTCTTACTTGAGGTTCAGGCATTATTAAGTGTATATTCAGCCGATTAATAATAATTGTCCTTCAAAGAGCAAGTAGTGTGTTTAACATGCAAACTTAGGATAAGTAGATAAGAATTATAATTATCACGCTTTTATTTGAATTTTATTATCAAATACTTTTGTAAATTTGTTTTTTCTTTTAGGTGGTTTACGTAAATTATGACAATGCTAGAAGCATATTTACCCATCCTGATTTTTTTAGCTATAGGTCTTGGTTTAGCAATAGTGTTGCTAGTGCTTGGTGCTTTATTAAGTACTCGTAAACCAGATGCAGCTAAAGACTCTCCTTTTGAATGTGGTTTCGAGGCATTTGAAGATGCACGAATGAAATTTGATGTGCGTTACTATCTTGTCGCTATTTTGTTTATTATTTTCGATTTGGAAATAGCGTTTCTTTTTCCGTGGGCTATCGTGCTGGATAAAATAGGTATATTTGGTTTGATCTCAATGGCTATTTTCCTTGGGATTCTTATTATAGGATTTATCTATGAGTGGCAAAAAGGAGCATTAGAATGGGAATAGAAGCTAATAGCAACACTCAAGAAGCAGGCTTTCTCACTACCTCTGCAGATAAATTAATCAACTGGGCGCGTACAGGTTCACTTTGGCCAATGACATTTGGGCTAGCCTGTTGTGCGGTCGAAATGATGCAAGCAGGCGCATCTCGTTACGATATGGATCGTTTTGGCGTACTGTTTCGTCCAAGTCCTCGTCAAGCCGACGTTATCATTGTAGCCGGTACTTTAACCAATAAAATGGCTCCTGCATTACGCAAAGCATACGACCAGATGGCTGAGCCACGTTGGGTTATTTCAATGGGTTCATGTGCAAATGGTGGTGGTTATTATCATTATTCTTATGCCGTTGTACGTGGTTGTGATCGTGTGATTCCTGTCGATATTTATATTCCAGGATGTCCACCAACAGCAGAAGCTTTACTCTACGGTATTATTCAATTACAGAATAAAATTAAGCGTTCAAGTACATTCGCTCGCAAAAAGGTGGAAGCTTAATGGGTAAAAACACCTCTCCAATGATCGAGGCATTACAGGCTGAACTAGCAACATCCTTATCTTCCAAGGTTATAAAGTCTGATATTGCTTTTAATGAGCTAACTATTGAAGTACCTGCGGCAGACTTGCTAGAAGTTGCTCTATTGCTACGAGACAAACATGGTTTTGATCAATTAATTGATCTTTGTGGTGTTGATTATCTTAGTTATGGAGAATCTGAATGGGATGCTGATGTTTCAGGGTTTAGTCGTGGTGTGAAAAATACTGATGATATATTTAACTTCGATGCTAAGCCTGAAAAAGAAAAAAATGTTAATGATGATTTTGAAGCAGGCAGGCGATTTGCCGTTGTTATTCACCTGCTATCAGTAAAAAATAATAAGCGCCTACGAGTAAAGACTTTTTGTGAAGACAATGATGCACCCATGATGGATTCCGTGCATGGCGTATGGAATGTTGCTAACTGGTTTGAGCGCGAGGCGTTTGACTTGTTCGGCATCATCTTTGTTAATCACCCCGATTTACGTCGTATCTTGACAGATTATGGCTTTGTAGGTCACCCCTTTAGAAAAGATTTCCCCTTAGTTGGTCAAGTAGAAATGCGCTATGACGAAGAGTTAAAGCGAGTTGTTTACGAGCCTGTGTCGATAGAACCTCGTGTTTTAGTACCACGCGTAATTCGTGCCTCTGAAGGCACAAGAGATGTAACAGAGGCGGATAATTAATGCCTGAGATTCGTAATTTTACTTTAAACTTTGGTCCTGTCCATCCTGCGGCACATGGTGTATTACGCCTTGTACTAGAAATGGATGGCGAGGTAATTGAGCGTGCTGACCCACATATTGGTTTATTACATCGCGGTACCGAAAAATTAGCAGAAAGCAAAATATATAATCAAGCCATTGGTTATATGGATCGTCTCGATTATGTATCAATGATGTGTAATGAGCATGGTTATGTGATGGCACTAGAGAAGATGCTGAATATCGAAGTACCGATTCGTGCGCAATATATTCGCGTCATGTTCGATGAAATCACCCGAATTCTTAATCACCTTTTATGGCTTGGTGCACATGCTCTCGACGTAGGCGCGATGACCATGTTCCTTTATGCTTTCCGTGAGCGTGAAGATTTAATGGATGTTTACGAGGCAGTATCAGGAGCTCGTTTACATGCAACTTACTATCGTCCAGGCGGTGTTTATCGTGATCTTCCTGATACCATGCCTTTATATGAGAAATCTCGCTGGCATAGCGATGCAGACATAATTCGTTTAAATGCTAATCGTGGTGGCTCAGTTTTAGACTTTCTTGATGATTTTACAACACGTTTTCCATCTTATGTTGATGAATACGAAACACTGTTAACGGACAATCGTATCTGGAAACAACGTTTGGTTGATGTAGGAATTGTCTCCCCAGAGCGTGCTTTACAACTAGGCTTAACAGGTGCAATGTTGCGTGGCTCTGGTGTGGAATGGGATTTGCGTAAAAAACAACCTTATGAAGTGTACGATAAATTAGACTTTGATATTCCCGTCGGTACAAATGGCGATAGCTATGATCGCTATTTAGTGCGTGTTGAAGAGATGCGTCAATCAAATAAAATTATTAAACAATGTGTTGACTGGCTTAATAAAAACCCCGGTCCTGTGATTTTAGATGACTATAAAGTTGCACCACCACCGCGTGAGTCAATGAAGTCAGATATGGAAGCCTTAATTCATCACTTCAAGCTTTCAACAGAAGGTTACTGCTTGCCAGAAGGTGAGGCTTATGCTGCTGTTGAACATCCTAAGGGTGAGTTTGGTTGTTATATTGTTTCAGATGGTGCAAATAAACCCTATCGCTTAAAAATTCGCGCACCTGGTTTTGCACATATGTCGGCAATGGATGAGTTAACGAAAGGTCACATGCTAGCAGATGTCGTAACGATTATCGGTACTATGGATATTGTATTTGGTGAGGTGGATCGATGAGTGAAACCATTATAAATGACATGCGAAATGCATCAGGTGATGCATCAATACTCTCACAACATGAAATTGATGATATTAATTCATGGCTAAAACGTTATCCTGAAGATAGATCTCAATCAGCTTTATTAGCGGCATTGCGTGCGGTTATGCATGAGGATCATTATATATCACGTGAAAAAATGGATGCAGTAGCGGCTTATTTAAATATTCCTAAAATAGCGGTTTATGAAGTTGCTAGTTTTTACTCCATGTACGAGTTAGATGAAAAAGCAGCAGGACGACACAGTATTTCTGTTTGCACTAATGTTTCGTGTATGTTGAATGGTTCGGATGAAATAGTTGAACATATTGAGACAAAGTTGGGTATCAAAATGGGTGAAACAACGGCTGATGGTAAATTTTTCTTTAAAATAGAAGAAGAGTGTTTAGCCGCTTGCTGTGGTGCGCCGATGATGCAGGTTAATCATGTTTATTACGAAAATCTTACAATCGAAAAGGTTGATGAGATCTTAGATGGTTTGGAGTAAGTTCGATGGTAGATCAAGTTTGCTTCATAACAAAAAAGTATGGTGATGAGTCGCATACGCTAGAGAGTTACCTTAAAGAAGGTGGCTATGATGCGTGGAAAAAAATCCTCAAAGAAGGCGATGATCCAGAGGATATTATCGAAGAAGTAAAAATATCTGGCTTGCGTGGTCGAGGTGGTGCAGGTTTCCCGACAGGTATGAAGTGGAGTTTTATGCCACGCAAAATGCCTGGGCAAAAATATATTGTATGTAACTCAGATGAATCTGAGCCAGGTACTTGTAAAGACAGAGATTTATTACGCTTTAATCCTCATGCTCTCGTTGAAGGCATGGCGATCGCAGGTTATTGCATTGGTGCAACCGTTGGTTACAACTATATGCGTGGCGAATTTATGGATGAACCATTTATTCGTTTTGAACAAGCGGTTAAAGAGGCATACGAAGCAGGCTTACTTGGTAAGGATATTTTAGGCTCTGGTGTCGATTTTGATTTATATGGCTCTTTAGGCGCAGGTGCTTATATCTGTGGTGAAGAAACTGCCTTGCTAGAGTCATTAGAAGGTAAAAAAGGTCAGCCTCGTTTTAAGCCACCTTTTCCTGCAAGTTTTGGTTTATATGGTCGCCCAACGACCATTAATAATACGGAAACATTATCGTCAATCCCTGTTATTTTACGCAAAGGTGGAGAGTGGTTTAGAGACTTAGGTGTAGAAGGCTCAGGTGGTGAAAAGCTATTTTCTATGTCGGGGCATTTAAATAATCCAGGTAACTTTGAAGTACCAATGGGTATTCCATTTCCTGAGCTTTTAGAAATGGCAGGTGGTGTGCGCAATGGTAATAAACTTAAAGCGATTATCCCAGGTGGCTCTTCAGTACCTGTTATGCCTGCTAATATAGCAATGGGTTTAACAATGGATTATGACACCATTGCAAAAGCAGGATCTTATTTAGGTTCTGGTGCGGTCATGGTCATCGATGATACAACCGATATGGTAAAGCTACTGCAACGCATATCACGCTTCTATTTTTCAGAGTCTTGTGGTCAATGCACACCTTGTCGAGAAGGTACTGGTTGGTTGTATCGCATGTTGACCCGTATTGTTGAAGGCAAAGGAACGCTGGAAGATATAGACCGCTTAGATGATGTTGCTCATAAAATCGAAGGTCGCACTATATGTGCATTAGGTGAAGCTGCTGCAATGCCAGTGTGGAGTTTTATCGAGCACTTTAGAGACGAATTTGTTTATTACGTTGAGCATGGTTGCTCGATGGTAAAGTCAAAGTAATTATTGTTTAGTCATCTTCTTTAGAGTTTCTTAAGACGACTAAGTTAGCTGATATTAGGGTTAGGTAGGTAAGAAAAGCATGAGTGAAGAGTTAGTCACCATCAAAATTAACGATCAGGAAGTGCAGGCAAAGCCTGGCTCCATGTTAATTGAGGCTGCTGATGATGCTGGTATCCATATACCACGATTCTGCTACCACAAAAAATTATCCATAGCGGCTAACTGCCGTATGTGTTTGGTCGAAGTGGAACGCGCACCTAAACCAATGCCAGCCTGTGCAACACCTGTTAATGATGGCATGCAGGTTTGGACTCGCTCAGAAAAGGCACTATCAGCACAAAAAGACAATATGGAGTTCTTGCTAATCAATCATCCACTGGATTGCCCTATCTGTGATCAGGGTGGTGAGTGTGAGTTGCAAGATTTATCGGTTAAAGCAGGTGGTAGCTCTTCCAACTTCAAAGAAATTAAACGTGTTGTTGTCGATAAAGATATCGGTGCTTTGATTGCTACTGAAATGACGCGTTGTATTCAATGTACACGTTGTGTTCGTTTTGGTGAAGAAATAGCAGGTTTGCGTGAAATGGGCGCGTTAGGTCGTGGCGATCGTATGGAAATTGGTACTTTCGTTGAGCAAAGTCTGCAATCAGAATTATCAGGCAATATTATTGATATTTGTCCTGTGGGTGCTTTAACTGAAGC
>JALVDG010000326.1 GCA_027009095.1 Thiotrichaceae bacterium | reverse complement strand
GTACTTCATTGAATGCTCAATATGTATTCCCACACTGGAGCGGTGGGAGCCAGAAGCATAAACAAACTTTAATAGTTTTAACTGCGTAACATTACTTAGATTAATCTTGCCTGGGCATTAAAAAAATAGAATCCAATAAATATAATAAAAAACAGCTATTCTTATGACTCAAGAAATTAAAAACTTATTAAACGGCATACTTAGCCTTATACTCTTAGTTCCCCTTCCTACTATTATTATTCATACATTCAATAGTTTTCAGAACACTGGATGTATCATTATTCTTAATGAAGCATTTAGTAAAACCAGTAGTTATATTATTATCACTGCATTAGTGTTGTTTACTCTTTACCTATTCCATAAAACCTTACGATCTTTATGCCACTTCTTACTTTCCATTTAAAAGAAGCTTATATTGCTATTCTTATTTTTATGGCTTATAAGTAGGGAGACTTCTTTAACTTCCTTACTGTTTTTATGACTTCAAAAACAAGCAATAAAACACAACTCATCGATAACTTTGGTCGTCAAGTAACTTACTTGCGTATGTCGGCAACAGACCGTTGTGATTTGCGTTGTGTGTATTGTATGTCGGAAGATATGCAGTTTGTTCCGCGCGCGCAGTTGCTAACACTTGAAGAAATGATTCGCATTGGTACTGCTGCCGTTGATTTAGGGGTAAATAAAATACGCATTACAGGGGGAGAGCCACTAACTCGCAAGGGTATTATTAAAGTTTTTCAAGCGTTGGGGAAGTTAGAGGGCTTAGATGACTTAACCCTCACAACCAATGGCACACAGCTAGCGCGTTTTGCTCAGCCCTTAAAAGATGCGGGTGTAACGCGCATAAATATCAGCTTAGATACCTTACGAGCAGACCGATTTAAAGAACTCACCCGTAATGGAAAAATAGAAAAAACACTCGCAGGCATTGATGCTGCAATCAAGGCTGATTTTGACGCGATAAAGCTCAATACGGTTATTCTTAAAAATAGAAATGAGGATGAGATTTTAGACCTTATACGGTTCGTGGAAGAACGTCATATTGACATTAGCTTTATCGAAGAAATGCCATTAGGCGTTATTTCGGAGCATGATAGAGAAGAATCCTACTATTCCAGCGATCAAATAAAAGCGGATATTCGCCAGCAACACACCCTTAAGCGTAGCCAAGACAAAACAGGTGGTCCTTCTCGTTATTATCAGCTCAATAACGGGGCTTCACGCGTTGGCTTTATCTCACCTCACAGTCATAATTTTTGTGATACCTGTAATCGGGTGCGTTTAACGGCAGAAGGACGTTTATTACTGTGCCTAGGAAATGAACACTCTATTGATTTACGCCATATCGTTAGAGCAAATCCACTTGATGATGCTCCCTTGCGTGAAGCCTTAATTGCTTCTATGGATATAAAGCCTAAAGGACATGAATTTTCCCTAACAGAGCAACCCGTTATTTTTCGTCATATGAATGCGACAGGCGGATAATTTAGTAACTGATATTACGCAATATAGAAAAATATTATATATTTTTCCCTCCGCCCGACGCGTTAGCGAGGCGGAGCTAAGCTTCCCATTCTAACCGCGCCGAGCATTTACCCGCTAGAATGGATCAGCAGTGAAAGTGTTTGAGCGGAGTTTACGGAGCGAGTTTTTTCACTGCCCATTCTAGCGGGTAAAGCGCAGGAGTAAGCGGTTAGCTGGGTCGCCTTTTCTTTGCTTACTTTCTTTTGGCGACGCAAAAGAAAGTAAGTCGTAGCCCTTTACAGAAGAGAGCAAAAGAACCTAAACCAAAAAGGGCTACGAAAACCTTCACTGATATTCTAAAAAGTGACTGCGTAACATCAGTTTATAAGCATAAATGAGCACTTTTAACGTAGAAATCAGGCAAAATAGAGTGCTAGCTGAGTAGTTACATTTAATCGTTCTCTTCCAGCCATGCCATCTGGATTGCTTCTAATATTTTCTCATTAGAACGCTCAGGATCATCGCTAAAATTTTCTAGCTCTGTTACCCATTGATGCAAATCGGTAAATCGAATATAACGCGGGTCAACATCAGGATGAGCGTCTATTAAGTCTAATGCTATATCTAGCGTATCTGTCCACTTTAATTTCATAACTTGCTCCTAATGATTTTCAGACACCATATTGATGGTGTACTTAGGGATTTCGACCACTAAATCTTCTGATGCCACTTTTGCTTGGCAGCTTAAACGTGAATCAGGGTCTACTCCCCATGCTTTATCTAAGTAGTCTTCTTCTAAATCTGTTGCTTCTTCTAAAGAATCAAAGCCTTCACGCACATAGACATGGCAGGTAGTACAGGCACATGATTTTTCACAAGCATGTTCGATTTCGATACCTGCCTCCAGTGCTGCATCACAGATTGTTGTGCCTGTTTCTGCTTCAACAACAGCACCTTCTGGTGATATTTCTTCGTGTGGTAGAAAAATAATTTGTGGCATTGTCGTTGTTCCTAATCTTTAAATTTATCAATATTCTGTCCCGCCATCGCGGTGCGGATATTTCCATCCATACGACGCGCAACATAAAATTCGGCGGTTTTTTCCATATTTTTTATTGCTGCTTTGATCGCCTCGGTATCACCTGATTGTTTCTCTAATAATAAGGCTTCCCGTGCGGCTAATAGCTTAGTTTTTTCGTCTGCTGACAATAAAGTATCGCCATCGCTTGCCATTGCAGAGTCTAATGCTTCAATGGTTCTGTCTGCCTCAACTTGAGCTTCACGCAATTTTCTTAGTTCCATATCCGCCTGTGCATTGGTCATAGAATCTTTAATCATACTTTCTATCTCTGCATCACTTAAACCATAGGAAGGCTTCACTTCAATGCTTGACTTTACACCTGTGGTCTCTTCTTCTGCGGTCACATTTAGTAAACCATCGGCATCCACTTGGAATGTGACTTTAATTCTTGCTGCACCTGCGACCATTGCAGGAATATCCCGCAGGGTAAATTTTGCGAGTGAGCGGTTTTCTTCAACGGTTTCACGTTCACCTTGTAACACATGAATCGTCATGGCGTTTTGACTGTCTTTAAAGGTGGTAAATTCTTGTGCGCGAGAAATAGGAATCGTGGTATTACGCGCGATGATTTTCTCAACTAAACCACCATAGGTTTCAAGACCTAATGAAAGTGGGATAACATCGAGCAATAACATCTCGGTATCGGGCTTGTTTCCAGCCAGTAAATCGGCTTGAATCGCCGCACCCACAGCGACAACCTTATCAGGATCAATATCAACTAATGGTGGTTTCTCAAAGAAGTCTCCCACCCGTTGACGGATAATTGGCATTCGTGTAGAACCTCCAACCATCACCACATCCATCACGTCCTCTTTGTCTATATCGGCATCACGCAAGGCTCTGCGACAAGCAAATAAGGTTTTCTTAACCAATGGTTCGGCTAATTCTGCAAATTGCTCTGCTGTAAACTGCCCTTGCCAATCTCCTAGAGAGACTTCAACTTTATCAGCATCACTAAGTGCCTCTTTTACACGACGCGCCTCTACTAACACTTCGCGTAATTTTGTTGGATTATTTTCTTGCTCATCGCCAAGCTGTTGCAATATCCACTCAGCAATCACATGGTCAAAATCATCCCCACCTAAAGCAGAGTCACCACCTGTTGCTAATACCTCAAACACCCCTTTATTAAGGCGCAATATTGAAATATCAAATGTCCCACCGCCTAAGTCATAGACGGCAATAATTTTTTCATCAAAGTCTTCACCTTGGTCTAAACCATAAGCAACGGCGGCAGCAGTTGGCTCATTTAAAAGACGATACACATTGAGATCAGCTAAACGTGCCGCATCTTTGGTTGCCTGACGTTGGGCATCATCAAAATAAGCAGGGACGGTGATTACCACACCTTTTAAATCGCCCCCTAAAGTTTTTTCTGCACGGTTTTTAAGGGCTTTTAGTATCTCGGCAGATACTTCGATAGCCGAAACATCCCCTGCAACAGTGCTAATTTTTGGTACCTGCGAGTCACTGCTCGAAAAGGTATAGGGTAAATTTCCCGCCAATGTTTTTATATCGTCAACACCACGTCCTAATAAGCGTTTTGCTGATGAGATCGTATTATTGAGATCAGAAACTTCGACTGCTTTAGCCTCTGCACCCACAACCACTGAGCCATCTGGCAAATAACGCACTACCGAGGGCAGTAAATGCTCCCCTTGCTCATTTGCTAAGGTGGTTGCGTCGCCACTTCGTACCGAAGCGACTAATGAATTTGTTGTGCCAAGATCAATTCCTGCGGCAAGACGATGCTCGTGCGGGGCGGTTGACATGCCAGGTTCGGATATTTGCAGTAGTGCCATAAGTAATTACTGTTTGCGAGACTATGGGGAAGGGTTAATAATATTTAATCTTGGAGACTAAAAAGCTAAAGCTTTTGTAACTACTCAGCGCAATCTGAGCAGTTACCGATTATGCTGAATAGTTACAAGCTTTCACTCCTTTTATCTGAAAAACTATATTCAACCAGAGGTACTTTATTAGGCGGGCATTCTAACTACTTCGAGAATGTCTGTCGAATGGACAATTTTTAAGAAGCAAACATTTCATCTTCAATTTTTTCTTGCAAGCTTTTCACCTCATTGGCTAGACGCTCGTAAAACTTCATTTTAAGCACCGCTTCTTTTGCTTCTGCTAGATTATCTTGTGATAACTGCTTTTCAAACTCAGCATTCAGCTCATTTTGCTCTTGTTTTACCTGCTTGGCAATGGCATCAACCGCTTCTAAAGGATCAGCTGATTGAGCCGCTTCTTCTAACGCCTCCCGCTTTTCCATTTGCTGCATTAAGAAGCTCATATCTTGTGTGGTATCACGCTCATCGTCAAAATCAACGTGTTTTAGCTCTAGCATATAACGCGCACGCAAACGGGGAGACTTTAGCGTTTCATGTGCTTCATTAATATAGCCTGTACTTTGTAGGGCAACACGACGCTCTTGATCACTTGCATTCGCAAAACGATCGGGATGATATTCAGCTTGCAATGCCCGAAAGCGTGATGCTAATCGCTGCTTATCAAGCGAGTATTGAATGGGTAAAGAGAATAATTCAAAGAAGTTCTTGTTAAAATCTAAAGACATAAAATACTCGCGCCTTTGTTATGCCAAGGCTGTATATAATTAAACTGGATAAGCCTAACACTAAAAGAATCAAACAGTGAAGCTTTCACCACAACCACAACTACCCGTTTCATTGGGATTAGAGAACTTAAAGCCTTCGTTTAAACCTTCTTTTGTAAAATCCATCTCTGTACCATCTAGATACACTAGACTTTTAGGATCAACAATTAATTTAACACCGTGACTTTCAAAAACACTGTCATGCTCATCTACTTCATCAGCAAATTCCATCACATAGGCCATTCCTGAACAACCATGTGTTTTTACGCCTAAGCGTAAGCCTACACCTTTACCACGATTCTTTAAAAAAGACTGCACACGATCCGCAGCATTTTCTGTTAATGTAATTGCCATGTGATTTACCTCTTCATTTTCATTCTAACGAAGTGATTATTGCTTACTCTGAAAATCATCAATCGCTGCTTTAATCGCATCTTCTGCAAGTACAGAACAATGTACTTTTACAGGAGGAAGCTCTAACTCTTCTGCTATTTCAGTGTTTTTAATTTGTTTTGCTTCGTCTAGCGTTTTGCCTTTCACCCATTCGGTTAAAAGACTAGATGATGCAATCGCAGAACCACAACCATAGGTTTTGAATTTAGCATCTTTAATCACGCCATCATCGCCTACTTCGATTTGTAGCTTCATTACGTCACCGCATGCTGGTGCGCCAACCATGCCTGTGCCTGTGTTTTTAGCATCTTTATCAAGAGTTCCTACGTTACGTGGATTCTCATAATGATCGATTACTTTTTCGCCGTATGCCATGTTATTTACCTCTTTAGTATTTGCTAACTACTCCGCTTGAACTCGAGCAAAATAGAGCGCAACCTAAGCAGTTGCTGATTATGCTGAGTAGTTACAGTATTTGTTAAATATTATTAGTGAGCTGCCCACTCAACTGAGTTTAAGTCAATACCCTCTTTATACATCTCCCATAGTGGCGATAACTCACGTAATTTTTCGACTGCTTTGCGTGTCTCAGCAATCGCATAGTCGACTTCTTCCTCTGTTGAAAAACGTCCCATTGTGAAACGTAAAGAGCTATGTGCTAACTCATCATTACGACCTAAAGCACGCAATACATAGCTGGGTTCCAAGCTTGCACTGGTACAAGCTGATCCTGATGATACTGCCAAGTCTTTTACCGACATCATCAGGCTTTCACCTTCAACGTGATTAAAGCTAATGTTTAGATTACCTGCAATACGCTGCTCTAAGTCACCATTAACATACACTTCTTCCATGTCTTTAAAACCGTCATATAAACGATTTCTTAGTGCGAGAAGACGCTCATTTTCTGCTTCCATTTCTTCTTTTGCGATACGGAAAGCTTCGCCCATACCCACAATTTGATGTGTTGCTAATGTGCCAGAACGCATACCACGCTCATGTCCACCGCCATGCATTTGTGCCTCAATACGCACACGAGGTTTACGACGTACATATAAAGCCCCTATTCCTTTCGGGCCGTATATTTTATGTGCCGAGAAACTCATAAGATCAACTTTTAAGTCCTCCATATCAATCGCTACTTTACCCGCGCTTTGTGCTGCATCGACATGAAA
The DNA here is from genome assembly GCA_027009095.1 of Thiotrichaceae bacterium. Lineage (GTDB taxonomy): Bacteria > Pseudomonadota > Gammaproteobacteria > Thiotrichales > Thiotrichaceae > JAGLBW01. The sequence goes on along the minus strand of JALVDG010000326.1, from coordinate 2,005 downwards.
AACAATTTTCTTATCACGACATATCTCGCCTATTGCCTTAATATCTTGAATAACACCTATTTCATTATTGACATGCATAATAGACACCAAGGTTGTATCGTCTCTCAGTGCTGCTTTAAATACATCTAAATCTAATAAACCATTATCTTTTGGATCAAGATAAGTTACTTCATAGCCTTCGCGCTCTAGCTGACGACAGGTATCTAAAACTGCTTTATGCTCTGTTTTCATGGTAACAATGTGCTTACCACGACGCTTATTAAAATGTGCTGCACCTTTAATTGCCAAATTATCTGACTCTGTCGCGCCACTTGTCCAAACAATCTCACGAGGGTCAGCATTAATAAGCGCGGCGACATCGGCACGAGCTTGTTTTACCGCCTCATCAGCCTCCCAACCAAAAGAGTGACTGTTTGATGCAGGGTTGCCAAAAATGCCATCTATCGTTAAATACTGTGTCATTTTATCTGCAACACGCTTATCCACTGGAGTTGTTGCTGAATAATCTAGATAAATTGGGGTTTTTAGTTCGCTCATCATTGGCAATCCTTTAAATAATATTCGTACTCAATAAGTCTGCTAACACACACTTATATAAATTTTTATTCTATTATCACAAGCACTAAGCTTGCTTTAACACTCTCTCTATTTCACCTTTTTGTCTTTCTGCCACTTCTAATACTTCAGTGCGCGACATCATTTCTTCTAAAGAAATATCATCAAGAAAAGACTGAATACGATGACTAAGATCCATCCAAAGATTATGTGTTAAACAACGCTCATCTTGTTGACAATTACCTGCCCCTGCACAATTAGAGAAGTCGACATTTTCATCCACTGCCATAATAATTTCAGATACCGCAATATCAGCTGGTTCGCGACTTAAACGATAGCCGCCACCTGGTCCTCGCATACTACTAACAAGACCTTGCTTGCGTAATTTAGAAAAAAGCTGCTCTAGATAAGAAAGAGAAATATCTTGACGCTCTGAAATTTCAGCCAGAGAAACTGGCTTATCATCACAATGCAACGATATATCTAGCATTGCAGTAACTGCATAACGACCTTTGGTTGTTAATTTCATCGGGGCTATTCTCCACCTCTATTTTATGTTTATGGCGATACAAAACAGGCATATAGCCCTTTATAGAGATACTCTTAGTGGGAAAACACTGTTACATTTCGTTTATCAGTGTTTGCTAATGAATAGCATAGTAAAATACCTGACAAAGACAGTCAAGTATTACCGCAATCAATATCATGCTTCTTTTTGTCGATAGCCTCATCGAAACCTTCAGCTTCTAGTTTTGGCAACGGCTTCATATTTAACTCGCCCCCTAAATGACGTATTTGAGTACACATTTTATCCATGCGCTCATCCATCTTATGAATATGATCTAGCATTCGGTTTACCGTATTTGCCACAGGGTCGGGCATATCTTGTGTTGCACCATAAGCATCGAAGCCCATTTTACGCGCCAAAGCTTCGCGCTTTTTCTCCTCATCGGAGCGTTGTACTACTTCTCGACCTGGTACACCAACTACGGTGGTATTTTCTCGTACCTCCCGCACCACCACTGCATTAGAGCCTACACGCACGCCATCATTAATTTTTATTGGACCTAGAATTTTAGCACCTGCGCCCACCACCACATTATTCCCCAAGGTTGGATGACGTTTACCCTCTTGCCAACTTGTTCCCCCTAAAGTAACACCATGATATAAAGTACAATCATTACCTATTTCCGCCGTCTCACCGATAACCACCCCCATACCATGATCAATAAAAAATCGACGACCTATTTTTGCACCTGGGTGAATTTCGATACCTGTAAATAAACGTGCAATATTTGACAATACTCTCGCTAGCCACTTCATCCCACGCCCCCATAAAGCATGGGATATACGATGAAAAATAATAGCATGCACACCTGGGTAAGTAGTCAGCACCTCAAAGGTATTGCGTGCAGCAGGGTCGCGGTCAAATACACAAGAAACATCTTCT
>JALVDG010000325.1 GCA_027009095.1 Thiotrichaceae bacterium | reverse complement strand
CTTATCTTCAGCAAAAAATATCTCTTGGATTTGCTTGGGTGAGCCAAGATTAAATTCTTCACCTGCCTGCTCAAAAATGGTGGCTTCTAGCTGCTTCATACGCGCGGTAATTTCACTGCTTTGTACGGCTAACATGTCAGCATCGACTAATACGCCATTGCGTTCTATTTCTGATAAAACGGATAATAGCGGTATTTCTATTTGGCGATAGAGTTTTAACTGTTTAGGCAGGGTGTTAAACTGTGGTGAAAAATAGTAATGCAAACGCAGTGTCATATCGGCATCTTCTGCCGCATAAGGAGAGGCTTCTTCAATCTCAATTTGATTAAAAGTCAGCTGTTTTTTCCCCTTACCTGCAATATCTTCAAAATGAATGGTTTTATGATCGAGGTACTTCTCGCATAAGGTATTCATATCATGACGATTAGCAGTGGAATCCAGTACATACGATTCCAACATGGTGTCATGCACAATGCCTTTTAACTCAATACCATGATTGAGTAACACACTGCGATCATATTTAAGATTTTGCCCCACTTTCAATACGGTTGGGTCTTCCAACAGAGGCTTGAGTTTTACTAATGTGGCTTGACGATTTAACTGCTCAGGTGCGCCAACATAGTCATGGGCGAGTGGTAAATAAGCAGCGACACCAGGCTTTATAGAGAAGGAGACTCCGACCACTTCGGCATCCATATAGTTTAAGCTCGTGGTTTCCGTATCAAACGCCATTAATTTTGCTGTTTTTAAATCAGCCATCCATGTATCAAGCTGCTCATCACTTAGAATCGTTTGATAGTCAGTCTCAGTGATTTCTTGCGGTGTAGGTACTTCGGCTAACTCACTAACGACGATAATTTCTTCTTCAGCAGTAGCTTGTAATTTTTGTAAGCGAGTGCGAAAACCATATCGTTGATATAGCTCTGCAAGTCGCTGGGTATTTACTTTACTAAAACTTAAGGATTCAGGTGAACACTCTAAATCTAAATCACAGACAATGGTGACTAGCTCATAAGAAAGCGGTAAAAAATCTAAAGACTCGCGAAGATATTCGCCAACTTTGCCCTTAAATTTATCCGCATTATCCATCACGTTTTGTAGTGAGCCATATTCTGTTAACCACTTAACCGCAGTCTTGGGACCAACTTTCGGTACACCTGGAATATTATCTGAGGTGTCTCCTATTAATGCCAAATAATCTCGGATGCGCTCAGGTGGTACACCATATTTATCGATAACTCCCTGAATATCATAATAACTATTCGACATAGTGTTGATTAAATGCACATCCTCCGTAACGAGCTGTGCCATATCTTTGTCGCCAGTAGAAATAATCACCTTGCCATTATAACGACTTGCCAATGTACCAATCACATCATCTGCTTCAACATCAGGCACGATCATGAGGGGATAACCCATTGCACGGATAATCTCAAGTAACGGCTCTATCTGGTCACGTAACTCATCAGGCATAGGCGGGCGATTGGCTTTGTAATCAGGATATAAGTCATGACGAAAGGTTTTACCCTTGGCATCAAAGACCACCGACATATGCTCAGGATCATAGGTATTACGCAAGCTATCTAACATACTTAAAACCCCATGAATTGCATTAGTACGCATGCCATCAGGTGCGCTAAGAGGGGCTTTAATACCGTAAAAAGCACGGAATAAGTAAGAAGAACCATCTACTAAAATAAGAGGCTTATCGTTATGTTTATCAGTCATGGGAATTAGGCTGTATTGGGAAATTGAGCTAAAGAGTATAGAAGATGTGCAAAAAAGTGATGAATAGTTAAAATACTTCAGAATGCTAATTTTTATTTATAGCTTTTGCAACTACTCAGAAAAACCAATAATTACTAGCTTTTTAGGTAAATAATTTTCAAGCCCCAAACCTCCAAGTTTTAAGTAGTCAAACAAAAAAGATCAAAAAACAGGAGGGGGGGTAAATGGTTAGATTAATTTTGCGCGGGCACTTAGCTTGTGTCTCCTGCGGACGTTTAGTGAAGAACTTCCCTTACCCTGTATAAGCAGGATCTCTTTCTGGATATGTCCATAATCACACAGTACCCGACAATTACTTTTAATAACGACTTAGCAGCTCTACAACACCATTATGTTTTAGATGATTCGCTAAACTTTTAGGTGTTTGACCTTCACTTGTTTCAGCACGAGGATTTGCACCTTTAGATATTAAGAAGCTAACAACATCGGGATGACCAAAGCGTGCAGCTTCATGTAGTGCTGTCCAATTTTTCTTTGATTTAGCCTTTAAGTCAGCCCCATTTTCCAATAAAACTTTAACCGTTGGCAGTTGTCCTCGTGCAGCTGCCTCATGTAGTGGGGTTTCCTGCGCTTTATCTCGTGCATTTACATCCGCACCATTGCGCGCCAATATCCCTACTATTGTCGCTAATCCTTTCGCTGCCGCCTTATGTAAGAGGGTTTCTCCCGCACCATCTCTCACTGAGACATCAGCATGATTTTTCATAAGTAAATCAGCTAATTTTGCATTACCTGTCCTAATCGCAATTTGTATGGGGGTTCCTGTTCTTCCACCTACATTTACATTTGCACCATATTGAAGCAAGGACTTTGCCAAGCCTAAATTGCCTGCTTTAATAGCCATTTGCAAAGGGGTTCCTTTGCTACCTGCTCTATTAGCATCGGCTGAATAGCTTAAAAGTAGACGGGATAAATTATTATTGCCTTTTTGAATAGACATTATTAAAGGCGTTCCTACTGGTGAAGAAGCATTAGCATCTGCGCCATTTTCTAGCAACAGCTTAATAAGTCCTGCCTGATTTTTTTCTATGGCTAAATGCAGTGGAGCTTTGCCATTCTTCGCCTTTGTATTAACTTTCGCACCATATAAAACTAATTGGTCGGCAACATCATTTAAACCAACTCGAATAGCAGTGTATAAAACAGGCTCACCATTGCTCCCTATTGTATTAGCACTAGCACCCTGTTTTAGGAAACGTGCAATTTCTGCTTTATTACGAGAGTTTAGGTTAGCAGCTAATGCGCGTTCGATAATTAAGTTTGATGGGGGACGACGTGGAATAGGTCTTTTTTTGATAACACCTGCTTTCGGGCGAGTATGTGTTGCGCTTGCTTTTGCGGTGCTTTTTTTAGCAACTTCAGACTCGTCTGTCGAAGAGCCTTCAGACTCCTTTGCCTGTGGCGAACTAGTATCTGCATTCGCTCGAATACCACCGCCTGCTCCTCCCCCACAGCCTGATAATGATAAAAGAGAGACTATTACTGCCAAAACCAAGCATAATTGTGCGTGTTTTTTGAACTCAATATAATGTGTAGGTGGGGTATTATTAGTTCGATAATCCATCATAATGTTTAAGCCTGTCCATAGCCTTTGGTGTGGTGTTCATGAAGCGTCTTTTTCATCCTAATATACCCACTTTATCGGTAGTTGTCAGCTTTTCATTCTGCAAATTATTTCTTGAATAAGATCAAAAAGCTTTAGAGCTTATAATCACTAGGCTTATAAACTGGAAACATCTATAATTATCTGTTTTATGAGGAAAAAACAACCAGAGTCCCTGCTATTTTATCATGCCATGCTTGTTTTTTCTTATCCCATCCTACCCAAAAAAAGCCCAATAAAAAGACAAGCGCAGAGAGTATATAGCCAAAATAACGAATCACTAGCTGCCATGTTGAAGGAGGTAGCCCTGTTTTTGCATCCACCACTTTCATTTTTAACATAATTTTTCCAGGAGTTGCTTGTTTAATGCGCCAAAAAATTAACACCATAACAAATGGTAATACCCAATTAATCATAGCATCGGCAAAACCATAAATAATCGGAGCGTTGATACCTTGCTCAAAATATGCTGCGCCATAAATAAAATATAAAGCAGGTAAAGAAATAGCTAGCCAGATAATCGAGTCAATCGCTGCTGCTACGGCTCTAGCCCAAAAGCCTGCGTAACGTACAGTCGATTTGATGTCGCTACCTTTATTTACTTGCTCGATATTACTCTTAGGGGCTTGATATGGATTTGTCACTGAAACTACCTCGATTTTCGTTAAGTATAGACCTGATGATAATTATTTTTTATGTCTTTTTAATATTACTATACATTCTATACATCTTAATATTAATATTTTTTATCCACTAGAAAATTTTATCCACAAGAAGAATAATAGCAATTTATCCACTATAGAATAACAACTAAAAACTCATAAAAACTAATTGTTAAACCTAGCTTTTTTAGTATAAATGAATTAAATATAAATTTTAACTACGCTAATTTATCCCCTATTTATCCACAGCTTCTTAGATAGCTTAAACACAATATATGGTACTTGACGAGAAAGAGATATACACTCTATAGTATGTCTATGCATTATAGACTGATTAATAATTATATTGTGGATAAAGTCTTTAAAAACTAAAATTATCAGTGTAAATAAAACAACCCGAGCCATAAATGGAGGATAAATGGATACTGTGAGTGACGAACAATTTGAGTCACAGGAGACCCCTGTTTCTACAAGGCATCAAATACCCCCTACTAACAAAACATCAGCGGTTATTTATAAAGTCATTCGTCGTAATGGCAAAGTCACTCCTTTTAATGCCAGTAAAATTGAAGTTGCTTTGAGCAAGGCATTTCTTGATGTAGAAGGCGGAACGGCTGCTGACTCTTCTCGCATCCGTAACACTGTTCAAATATTAACAGAACAGGTAACACAATCACTTTTTCGCCGTATGCCTGATGGTGGTATTGTGCATATCGAAGATATTCAAGACCAAGTGGAGCTCGCTTTAATGCGCTCTGGGGAGCGTAAAGTTGCACGAAGCTATGTATTATACCGTGAGCAACGCGCACAAATTCGTAAGCAAAAAGCAGCTAAAAAGCCAAAATCAAAATCTAAAAAGAAAGATGTTCTACAGGTTAAAACCATCACAGGAGAGTTGAAACCACTCGATGAAAAGCGCCTAAAGAAAATCATCAATGAGTCGGTTAAAGGCTTAGATGGTGTCGATGCTAAAGCAGTCATGCGAGAGGCTATGCGTAATATCTTTGATGGTATTCCAGAGACAGATGTTGGTGCGGCTCTAGTGATGTCTACTCGTACAATGATTGAGCAAGACCCTAACTATTCAAACGTTGCTGCACGTTTATTATTGGATAATTTACGGGGCGAGGCACTGACCTTTATCAATGGACGCAACACCTTAGCAACACAGGCAGAGATGAAATCGCTCTATCCTGAGATGCTTTCAAAGTACATCTATCGTGCTGTTGAGTTAGAATTATTAGACGAAGAACTAACACGTTATGATCTAAAAAAACTAGGCGCAGCTATCAATGCTCAAGGTGATCACCAATTCACCTATTTAGGTTTACAAACACTATACGACCGCTATTTTATCCATACTGAAGACGGTATACGCTTTGAACTACCACAAATATTCTTTATGCGTGTTGCCATGGGCTTGGCGATTAATGAAATCGACCGCGAAGAACGTGCTATCGAGTTTTATAATTTGCTCTCTAGTTTTAACTTTATGAGCAGTACGCCCACCTTATTCAATGCAGGCACATTACGTCCACAACTCTCCTCTTGTTACCTCACAACCGTTTCTGATGATTTAGAAGGCATCTACAATGCCATTAAAGACAATGCACTACTGTCTAAATTTGCAGGTGGCTTAGGGAACGATTGGACTGCGGTACGAGGCTTAGGCTCGCATATAAAAGGCACGAATGGAAAGTCTCAAGGTATCGTGCCTTTCTTGAAAGTATCGAACGATACCGCCGTTGCCGTAAACCAAGGCGGTAAACGCAAAGGTGCATTTTGTGCCTACTTAGAAACATGGCATTTAGATATCGAAGAATTTTTAGAGCTGCGTAAAAATACAGGAGATGAACGCCGTCGTACTCACGATATGAATACGGCTAACTGGATTCCTGATTTATTTATGAAGCGCGTAGCAGAAGAAAAAGAATGGACACTGTTCTCACCCAACGAAACACCTGAACTACATGAGCTTTATGGCAAAGCCTTTGAAGAAAAATATATCGAGTACGAAGAAAAAGCAGCACGCGGAGAAATACGTTTATTTAAAACCATTAACGCCAATGATCTATGGCGCAAAATGCTCGGCATGTTGTTTGAAACAGGTCATCCGTGGATTACCTTCAAAGACCCGTGTAATGTGCGCTACAGCAATCAACACGTTGGCGTTGTACATAGCTCGAATCTTTGTACTGAGATTATGCTACATACCAATCAGGACGAAATAGCCGTGTGTAATCTAGGCTCAGTTAATATAGCTGCACATACCACCGCAGATGGCATTAATATGAAGATGCTAGAGAAAACCATCACCACGGCTTTGCGTATGTTGGATAATGTTATTGAGTATAATTACTACAGCGTACCGCAAGCACGTCGCTCTAATCTACAGCATCGCCCTGTAGGATTGGGCATAATGGGCTTTCAAGATGCCTTATATAAACTTGATATTCCCTACGCATCCGAAGCAGCGGTTGAGTTTGCTGACCGCAGTATGGAAGCAGTGTCTTACTATGCGATTCAAGGCTCTAATAAATTATCTAAAGAACGTGGCGCTTATTCTACCTACGAAGGTTCACTCTGGAGTAAAGGCATTTTGCCGATAGATTCTATAGAGCTAATGGAGGAACAGCGTGAAGGCTATTATCAAGTTGATAAATCTAGCACTTTAGATTGGGATAGCTTACGCGAAAAAATAAAAAAACATGGTATGCGTAATTCCAATGTGATGGCGATAGCACCAACCGCCACTATCTCCAATATCTGTGGTGTAAGTCAGTCTATCGAGCCAACCTATCAAAATCTGTTTGTAAAATCTAATCTCTCTGGTGAGTTCACCGTCGTTAATCCCTATATGGTCAATGAGCTAAAAGAACTCGGTCTATGGGATGAGGTCATGGTGAATGATATGAAATACTTTGATGGTAGCGTACAACCGATTGACCGTATTCCTGACAATATCAAAGCTAAATACGCCACTGCCTTTGAGATTGACCCACGCTGGCTAATCGAAGCAGCAAGCCGTCGCCAAAAATGGATTGATCAAGGGCAATCACTTAACTTATACATGTCCGAACCTTCAGGAACTAAGCTCGACAATCTTTATAAATTGGCTTGGGTACGCGGTTTAAAAACAACCTACTACCTTCGTTCAATGGGTGCAACACACATGGAAAAATCGTCAGATGATCGAGGTAGCTCTACCACAAGTGATACCAATATAGACAATGGTATGGATATAAGCTCTACTGCTAAAGCACCTGCTGCATGCTCTATTCTTGACCCTGATTGTGAGGCATGTCAGTAAGCATATTCAAGCCAACGTCATTTATACAAACTACAACACATAGCAAGCCTCAGATTATGGTTTGTCAGTAGAAAAAAGGAAATTTATTATGCTAGATTGGGATGATCCACTCGGAAATTTAGGCAATAAAAAAGCCAATGAAAAGCAAATAAATAGCTTGTCTGAATCTTATGCACTTAGCGGTGTATTAAATAAAACAAGGCACAATAATGGAGACAACTCAGCTAATAAGTTTACAAGTGACGCTGTGGATAACTCTGTTGACAACTTGATAAAAACCACTGCAAAAGTAGATACTGACAGCACTAGAATAAGCTCTCAAGCTATGCTGAGTTTGGCAGAAGAACAGGATAATATTGAGCGTAGCATTGATCCAGTAAAAGCCTCAGATAAGAGGGTTATCAATGGCTTAGCAGATGTCAATCAATTAGCACCCTTTAAATACCCTTGGGCTTGGGAATACTTTTTAAACGCAAATAAAAACCACTGGACACCACTTGACATCAACATGGCACAGGATGTGCATGACTATCAACACACCTTGACAGAAAACGAAAAACACGTCTACGAAAATGTACTTGCCTACCTCACTACCTCCGATATTTTAGCCATGCGTAATATCGGTTTAGCCGTGATGGAAAAGATGACAGCACCCGAGCTACAAATCTACCAAGCACGTCAAGTATACGAAGAAGCATTACATACATGGACATACCAACACTGTATCGAAACCATTGGTTTAGACCAAAGCGAAATTTACAATCGCTACCGCGTGGTTCCTGAGATAAATGCAAAAATACAACTTGCCAATCGACGCTTAAACTCCGTCATGCGTAACGATATTGACCTCACAAACCCCGCCGAACTAAATAACTTTGTTATGGCATATGCCTTTTTCGCAGGTATCTTTGAAGGTTGTTGGTTCTACAATGGTTTTACACCGATATTCTCACTACAACGTCGTGGCTTAATGAAAGGTACATCCGAACAACTACAATACATCATGCGCGATGAAGTCATGCACGCATCGTTTGGTATTCGTGTTGTAAAACAAATCATGCTAGAAAACGAGGTACAACTTGATCCTATCGCCATCAGAGAAATGTGGGATGAATCCGAAGCCGTAGAAATAGGCTATGCAAACTACCTGCTAGGAAAAAATCCAATACTAGGCTACTCCGCAGATGACCATATCGAGCAATTCCGCTTTATAGCCAATCGACGCGCCAGACAATTAGGCTTTGAAGAACCCTTCCCAGGCGCAGAAAATCGTAGCCCCTGGCTAGATGAACAAGCCAATATGCGTAAAGAGAAAAACTTCTTTGAAACACGAGTAACTGAATACCAGACAGGCGGAGCCTTGAGTTGGGATTAAGCTTCTGTTCATAAAAACTAC
>JALVDG010000324.1 GCA_027009095.1 Thiotrichaceae bacterium | reverse complement strand
TATAATGCTCTGAATTGCTGCTATAAAATATCTCGCACCGAGATCTTCTCCATAAACAGATGATCTCGTGCAGCACTCAATATAGCAGCAACGCCCATATGTTTTATTTTTCGCTCTGCTGATATTGCATAGAATGACTCCTTCACATCATCTGTTTCTCCTAATATATCCACATTATAAGTACTTTTAACTTCATTAGCGATAACAGAGGGGGCTATAAAGACTCCTACACTATTTTTACCAAAAGCCTTCATTAGCGAGCCATCATCAAACTCTGCAATAATATTTGGATAGATATTATTGCGCTTAAACCATTGCAATAATTTTGTTTTTATTGAGGATGCCTCGCCAGGTAGAAGCAGTGGCATACCATCTAAACACGCGGGAAACGCCCCATCTATATTTGCTAACAAATCCTTAGTGGCAAAAAAAGAAATGCCACATTTACCTAACTGATGATTAAAACATTTAACACTTAGCGTTTCAGGTAAAGGACGGTCTGAAATAACAAGATCTAATTTATGTTCAGCTAATTCAGTCAGTAGTATAGAAAGGTTATCCTCTCGACAAATAAGTCTCATTGGCTCATTTAGAGTTAAAGAGGGTTCTAATAAGTGGTAGGCGATTGATTTAGGAATAGAATTTGCAATCCCTGCTTTAAGTTGTTGTGGCAAGCCTTGCGGTTTATGCCTTAGTACCTGTTGTAACTCATCACCGAGAGAGAAAATATCATTCGCATAGTTTTGTACAACCTTACCTGCTTCTGTCAACTCAAGATTTCGTCCTACACGCCGAAATAAAACGGTATCTAATTGTTTTTCAAGAAGTGATAGCTGCCCACTAATCGTCTGGGGAGTTAAAAATAGTAATTTGCTTGCTTTGGCAATACTGCCTTCTTTAGCAACCATCCAAAAATAACGCAAATGCTTGTAGTTAATCATTTCATATCATCGTAAAAGCCGAGACGAAGCAGTATAATACTCGAATTACATATAAATTAATTCACCTTTATAATCAGGGACTCTCTGATTTTGCTTTAATTAAAGGAAGCTCTGATTAGATTGTTAGAATTAAGTGCAAAAAACAGCCGCTATTTTTCACAAAGTGAGACGTAATGGTTGCGCTATTGCGCCGATCTTCGTGGAAAATATCGGCTGTTTTGACAAGCTTAAAATAATTGAACTTACATCTGAGCTTCCTTAAGCCCCCCAACTCAAAAAAGTAAACAAGAACAATGAAATTCAAAGAATATGTTGCTCCTTGGGAGCAAGCTTTTAACCGTGTATTAACACCTATAGAAGAATTTATCCATCGCCAAACAACCAGTGGCATTCTACTCATGCTCTGTGCTATTGCCGCCCTTTTTATCGCTAATGGCCCTTGGGCTGAAACTTATCACCATATTCTTAAAATACCATTTAGTATTGGCGTGGGTGAATGGGTGTTATCAATGAGCCTACATCATTGGATTAATGATGGCTTAATGGCCTTATTTTTCTTTGTAGTGGGACTGGAGCTAAAAAGAGAACTACTGGTTGGCGAGCTATCAAATATCAAAGCAGCCCTGCTCCCCATTATTGCGGCAATTGGTGGCATGGTACTCCCTGCTACTATTTATATGAGTATGAACTCATCAGATCATACCTTCGATGGCTGGGGCATTCCAATGGCTACTGATATTGCTTTTGCCCTTGGTGTAATGGCTCTCTTAGGGGGACGCGTACCAAAGGCATTGCTAGGATTTTTAGTCGCATTAGCGATTGTAGATGACTTAGGGGCGGTACTTGTTATTGCTATTTTCTATACCGAACAATTAAATTTGTCTGCCATCATTGCGGCTATTTCGGTTCTTCTCCTTTTAGCAAGCCTAAACCTTGGCGGTATTAGAAAACCTTTACCTTATGTATTACTTGGCATACTCCTTTGGGCTGCTTTTTTAAAAAGTGGTATTCATGCAACCTTAGCAGGTATTTTACTCGCCTTTCTTATCCCTATTCGTCCTAAATATAATCCAGAACGTTTTTTACAAAGAGCAAATGAACTCTTGCAGGAAATTAGGGAAAACTTCCGTGCGGAGCCTAATATTGTTAAAAACTATAAAATGCGCGCTAAAGTTCGAGCCTTAGAAAATGGTATTCATAAGGTACAAGCCCCTGCTCAAGTGTTAGAACATAATATGCATATTCCTACCGCCTATTTAATTATCCCTATTTTCTCATTAGCAAATGCAGGCGTTCCCATCGCATGGGGTGAGATAGCTAATAC
>JALVDG010000323.1 GCA_027009095.1 Thiotrichaceae bacterium | reverse complement strand
ATAAGGGGAGTTTTTCACCTAAATAGGCTAGTTTTTTATGTGCCTTAATAAACTCCTTTGCCTGTGAAATTTTCTGCTTAATATCATCTAACTGCTGATGGTATCGCGCTTGTTGTGCTTGTGTATTTTCTAATAATCTGCTCGTTTGTAATTTCTCTTCGCTAAGCTGCTCAAGCTGTTGTTTTAAATGCTCACTTTGTTGCTCAAGTGGGACTAAAACATTGGCTATTTTAATCTCAGTTTTTTGTTGTTTTGATAAGCTGGTTTCATAGTGTTGTAAAGCCTGTTCTAGTGCTTGCTCAGCGCTCTTTTGTTGACTGATTAAATTGGCTAAATCAATACTGTTTTGTTTATATTGATTATTCGTTTCGGTCAGCTGTTGATATGCTTGTTCGCGCTTCTCAAAAAATGGACGCAATAACTCCGCAGGCTCGCTTAAGGCTAATTTTTCTAATTGCTCGTATTGCTCTGCTATGGCATTTTTAGCGGCATTTAACTCTTTTTCAAAGCGTGTTTTATCAGCCTCAAGCTGTAGTAATTGCTTTAAGTACTGTTGTTGTTCAAGATATTGACTACGTTGTGTTTCTTGTTCTTTAAGTGATTTTTCTAGTTCAATAGCCTCTTGTTTTAGTGCTTTTATCTCCTGATCAGCGAGTAAATTAACCCCCTGCGCTTTGGCATTAAGACGGTCTAACTTAGCTTTAGATTCACGGTGATGCTCGAATATTTTTTTCGATATTTGTCCATAAATTTCCGTACCCGTTAGCTCTTCTAGCAACTCGGCACGTTCATTGGCTTTCGCATTTAAAAAAGCTGCAAAACCACCTTGAGCTAATAACATTGATTTTGTGAAGCGGGCAAAATTAAGCCCTGTAATGTCCGCTATCTGCTGCTCTTTCTCGCGTATTTTTGAGCTGATAATATCCCCATCAGCACCACTATGTTCTATTTTACTTAGTTCAACTTGAGGTGCTTGTAATTTACCATCCGCTTTATTTCTCGCTCGCCGTTGACTCCAAAAAGCACGATAAGCTTTACCTTTTACCTCAAATTCAACCTCTGCCAAGCATTCTCCTGTATGGCGCGTCATGAGTTGATTATGTGTAGGGGAAACCGAAAGGCGTGGCGTTTGATGATATAAAGCTAAACATATAGCATCTAAAATTGTTGTTTTTCCTGCCCCTGTTGCGCCTGTAATTGCAAATAAACCATTGCTATTAAAAGGTGCTTGGCTAAAATCAATTTTCCACTCACCGCGTAAGGAGTTGATATTTTTCAAGCGTAAGCTAATAATTTTCATTCTTTTTCTCCCTGTGCTAGCTCATTAACCACCTGCTTAAAGAGCAAGGTTAATCGCTTTGCACGTTGCGTCTCCTCATCACTTTCCCATCGCTCTTCAGCTAAACGACGTGCAAATACATCATCAACACTTAATTCGTTTAACGTCTCTTTCTCAATCGCATCGCTGGGAGATGATCTTTTGTTACGCTCTCGCCGCAATAATAAAATCTCAACGGGTAGATCCTCGGTCATTTTTTGCAAACGGCTTTGTAAATCATCCAGATAATCTTGTGAAGAGACAATAATCTCCAACCAAATCGTTTGCCCTTCTTGAAGATCACTATCATCCAATAGGCTTGATAACTGTGTCTCAATCGTCTCTAAATTACCTTTAATCACCTGCATGGGCTGAAAACAAGGTACCTCTAAAGGGTTTGCTTGTGAGAATTTACCGTTTTCAAAATCAACTAATAAAACAGACTTGGCTTTTTTCTTGCTTGTTTCATCAAAACTCAAGGCAATGGGGGAGCCGCTATAACGAATATGTTGCGACTTCGCCACTAACTGCGACTGATGAATATGTCCCAAGGCAATATAATCCGCAGGCGGAAAAGCACTGGCAGGAAAAGCATCTAAGGTACCAATATAAATTTCACGCACCGAATCCGAAGTTTTTGCGTTTACTGTGGTTAAATGCCCTGTGGCAATAATCGGCAAGTCTTGTTTTAATTGTTTTTTTATCAGCAGTGCGTGATTGTAAAGATGCAAATAATGATCACTAATTGCCTGTTGCATTGCCTGTTGCTTATCCTTAGCACTCTGCCCCGCTTGACTCTGCATAACATCACGCGGACGAATAAAAGGAATCGCACATAAAATTGCCCCAACCTCACCTGCACGATTTTTTAAGGTGATAACTTGGTCATCCGTATTTTCCATCACCCCTGAAATAACCCGTGTATTTAAACAGGCAAGTAAATCCTTGG
>JALVDG010000322.1 GCA_027009095.1 Thiotrichaceae bacterium | reverse complement strand
CTAATCTAGCAATAAGTCTTGATAGATTTTCTCAGAAAATCCAACAAGTACCTGCTTGGATGTTTCTAACACAGGACGTTTAATAATAGTTGGCTGATCTTCCATAACCGCTAAAGCCAGTAACTCATCCATATTATTTTTGGTTTCGTCAGGTAAGTTACGCCAAGTCATACTTCGTTTATTGAGTAGCTTTTCCCATCCTAACTCTGCTATCCATGCTCTTAATTGAATATCATTCACACCATCGTCACGAAAATCATGAAATTTATATTCAATATTATGTAACTCTAGATATTTACGTGCTTTTTTTATGGTGTCACAGTTTTTAATTCCATAAAGAATGACCATTGATTTTTATCCTTTTTTCGCAATGCTTAATCGATTGTTTTCATTATAGTCTTTAATACAAGCAACTTCTTGCAAACCTACTTGCTTCATTATATTGGGGACGGACTCTCCTTGATCATAGCCGTGCTCAAGCAATATCCATGCATTATTTTTTAAATAACTTAACGCATTTTGCAAAATACTATATATATCATCTAAACCTTGCTTGCCCGAAACTAGAGCTTGTCGTGGTTCATAGCGTATACTTTGGTTTAAATGAGGATCTTTTTCGGGGATATAAGGTGGGTTAGAGACAATAATATCAAACACTTGTGGCTTTATTTTATCAAACCAATTTGACTCAATAAAATGCACATTTTGTATACCATTACATTGTGCATTTTCTTTTGCGACAGCTAAGGCTTTAGCAGAATAGTCAGTTGCGATAATGTTTGCATCAGAACGCTCACTAGCAAGTGCCAACGCAATGGCACCAGAGCCAGTGCCTAAATCTAGAATACTTGGCGAGCGCAAGTGTTTAATTTTATCTAAGGCAAGCTCGACAAGAAGCTCGGTTTCAGGTCGGGGGATTAATACATCTTCCGTTACTTTTAAATCCAGCGACCAAAATCCCTGACTTCCTAACAAATAAGCTATGGGATAATCACTCAAATGCTTTTCAATGAGTGTTTCAAACTTAGCACAAACAGTACTATCAAGCTGTTGATCACCCCATGCATACAGGTAGCTACGGTTTTTACCTAAACAGTGGGCTAGCAATAACTCTGCATCTAACTTAGGGGTATCAGAAATTGTTGCTAACCTAATATTAGCTTCATCAAGTAGTGATTGAATTGAGTTAATAACGGTTACTCTTCACTTAATGCGGCAAGCTGATCTGCTTGATATTCATTAATTAATGGCTCAATGATTTGATCCATATTACCCGACATCATTTCATCCAATTTATAAAGTGTAAGATTGATACGATGATCGCTCACGCGCCCTTGCGGGAAGTTATAAGTTCTGATACGTTCCGAACGGTCACCACTGCCTACTAAACTTTTTCTGGTTTCAGCCTGCTCATTATGTTGCTTTTGACGCTCAGCGTCCATAATGCGCGCTTGCAAAACCGACATTGCTTGAGCTTTATTTTTATGTTGTGAACGTTGGTCTTGGCATTCCACCACCGTCCCTGTTGGAATATGGGTTAAGCGTACCGCAGAATCTGTTTTATTAACATGCTGTCCACCAGCACCAGATGCTCTAAAAGTATCAACGCGCAGATCAGATGCTTTAATTTCAGGGGCTTCAATAGCATCTATTTCAGGCATAATGGCAACTGTTGCCGCCGAGGTGTGCACACGACCTTGCGACTCTGTTTCTGGTACTCGTTGTACACGATGTACACCTGATTCAAACTTTAATTTAGCATAAACATCTGTACCAACAATACGCCCTATAATTTCTTTAAAGCCCCCATGTTCCCCTTCATTTTGGCTCACAATCTCTACTTTCCAGCCCTTATTTTCAGCATAGCGGGTATACATGCGAAATAAATCACCTGCAAAAATAGCAGCTTCATCTCCCCCTGTTCCTGCACGTATCTCGATAAAGGTATTGCTTCCATCATTGGGATCTTTGGGGAGTAACAATTTTTGCAAGCTTAGTTCATAAACCTCCAACTTCTCTTTAGCATCTTGAATTTCTTCTTGTGCCATTTCCTTCATTTCAGGATCATCGAGCATTTCTTCTGCCGTTTCTTTATCCTCAAGAGTCTGTTTATATTTAGCATATTCTTTAACAATAGGCTCTAACTGACTGTATTCAACAGATAATTTACGATATTGATCTTGGTCATTCATTACTTCTGGCTCAGAAAGTAATGCCGCTATTTCTTCGTAGCGTTCACCAAATGCCTCAAGTTTTTGTTGTATAGAAGGTTTCACATTT
>JALVDG010000321.1 GCA_027009095.1 Thiotrichaceae bacterium | reverse complement strand
CTTGCATACAGCAGAGTTAGAAACCTCTATTGCAAAAAAAGAATTAGACACCATAAGAGCCAAGATAAGGCGATTCGGTTCAAGAGAGCAAGTGATAGTGCCAGAACAAAGAGTGATGGCTGATGAGGGAATTGTAACTGCACTAAAAAAACAGTTAGTTGCAGCAGAAGCCGAACTTTCTCATCTTAATAGTTTTATGCAACCAAGTTCTATAGAGGTGAAGAGTGCTAGAAATAAAGTAATGACATTAAAAAGACAAATATCGAAGCAAAAATCTATTTCAAAGCGAAAGAGCAAAAAAGCCACACGAGTGATACAGAAAACTAATACCTTTCAGTCAGAGTTATTATTTGCTGAGAAGGTCTATCTAGCGGCACTTAGCTCTTTACGAGTAGCAAGACTTGAAGTCAGTCGAAAACAGCGTTACTTGGATATTATCGTACATCCTAGTTTACCTGATGAATCCATAAAACCTGATAAGTTAATGTCCATATTATCAATATTGTTTATGAGTTTTATGTTGTGGGGGATTATTTCTCTTCTATTTGCTACCGTTAAAGATCATATTGGTTGGGTTTGAGTTTTTATTAATCTGATAATGGCTTATCGGTGTTTTTTCATAAAATGATAATAATTAAATTTATGTAATTACAATATTTTGAGTATTAAGGAATATGATAAAAAATGTTCAATTAGCGTTTCTAATATTACTACTAGCTGTTGTCAGTGGAATGGCGAATGCAGACACATCAAATGGAGGAGCAAAAAACTCCTTTCCTCCTTTTGGTGCTAATATTTTCTCTGGTCACTCGGCAAGTAAGCGACATGATGGTTTGGATGCAAATTATCGTTTAGCTGCAGGAGATAAAGTCTCACTGCATATATGGGGTATAGCAGAAGTTATGCAGGCTGATACAGTAGTTACTGTAGATGCTAGCGGTAATATTTTTATTCCAAAAGTAGGTGCAGTAAAAGTGAGTGGTGTAAGAGCCGCTGACTTGCAAGGCGTAGTTAAAAGAAAATTAAGTGAACGATATAAAAGTGGTGTGAATGTTTATGTCAATATTTTGACTGCAACTCCTGTTAGTGTTTTTGTTACAGGTGGCGTTGTTAGACCAGGTCAATATGCTGGTTTGCAATCTGATAGTGTTTTGAGTTTTCTTCAGCAAGCAGGTGGTATTGACCCGTTACGAGGTAGTTATCGTAATATTCGTGTGATGCGATACAACAAAGCAATCGCTACAGTTGATCTATATGCTTTTCTTCTATGGGGAAAACTTCCCCATTTACAGTTTAGGGATGGAGATACCATCTTGGTTGGTCCCCAAGGAGGGACAGTTAAGGTCGAAGGTGAAGTGAGAGGGAAATTTAGCTTTGAGTTTGGCGGTAAGAGCACGCGTGGTTTAGAGCTTATTAAATATGCACGTCCCTATGATAAAACAACCAATGTAAATATATCAGGTACTCGACATGGTAAACCATGGTCTAGTTACTTACCGATCAATACGTTTAGAAATATTCGTATTATGGATGGTGATAGATTACGTTTTGTAACCGATGTGCCTTTAAAAACAATGGGTGTGAGAGTAGAAGGGAGTCATTTAGGCAACTCTTATTATTCTGTCAAGAAGGGAACAAGATTAAAGGAGCTGTTAGATTATGTTGCTGTTGATCCGAATGAAGCTGATATAGCTAATATCTATATTAAAAGAAAAAGTGTTGCTTTGCGTCAGAAGCAAAATTTAGATCAGTCAATTTTTAGATTAGAAAGAGCAGTATTAACAGCTCCTGCATCATCTGATGGTGAAGCTATTATTCGAGCAAAAGAAGCGGAACTTGTATTGCAGTTTGTAAAGCATGCAAAAAATGTGAAAGTAGACGGCAGGGTTGTTGTTAGTGATAGAGGCAGGGTAAATAATATTCTCCTAGAAGAAGGTGATGTTATTGTTATACCTAAAAAAAGTGATGTCATTATTGTGAGTGGTGAAGTGCAAATACCACAATCATTAGTATATGCAAGTAATGCAAGTATTCTTGATTATGTTCAGCGTTCGGGAGGATTTACAGAAAGAGCCGAAAGGCAGAAGATTGTTGTAGTAAAGCCAAATGGACAAGTATTGATGGGGGCGCATTTAAAAGTTAGTCCTGGCGATGAAATTATGGTTTTCCCTAAGTTTGATGAAAAAACTATGCAATTTAATAAAGATCTTATTGCCATTATTTTTCAGATAGCAACTTCTGCTAAGGCTGTTGGGATATTTTAGTACTTCATCGAGGCAATGTTGTGGAAGTGCTAGGGATATATAATAGTTGGAGTATAAAGATATATGGGACATAAAGATTATTATAAAATCTTAAATGTAAAAAAATCAGCAACTAATGATGAAATTAAAAAGTCATATCGTCGCTTGGCGAGAAAATATCATCCAGATGTCAGTAAAGAAAGAGATGCTGAAACTCGTTTTAAAGAAGTAAATGAAGCGTATGAAATACTAAGTAACAAAAAAAAACGTGCTGAATATGACATGGGTAGGAGTGTTTGGAGCCATCAGCAAAACTATCAATCATCGTATGCGGGAAACCATGGTTTTGGAGGTAGTGGGTTTTCTCAAGAGCAAAGTGCAGGTTTTGGTGATATATTTGAATCGATGTTTGGAGGTGGGCGAGGGCAACCGAGAAGCAGAGGAAGACGACCTACAGCTCCAGCATCCCAAACAACAACATTACATCTTGACTTAGAAGATGTGCATACGGGAGCGAAAAAAACAATCCGTTTACCCAGTGGAGCCAAGGTGGATGTAAAAATACCTAAAGGAATAGAAGAAGGAAAAAAAATCCGCTTAAAAGGTAAAGCATCGAATGGTGGCGATCTTTATTTAAAAATTAAGCTAAATAAACATCCTGACTTTAGTGTTGAAGGAAAAGATATTTATTTAGATTTGTTACTAAGTCCTTGGGAAGCCGCACTTGGAGCTTCCGTTAAAGTGAAAACTTTGTCTTCTAGTATTAAATTACAAATTCCAGCAGGTGCTTATACAGGGCAAAAAATGCGTTTAAGGGGAAAAGGCTTATTTGGTCGTGTTGTTGGTGATCAGTATGTAGTAATTAATATAATGACTCCTCCTGTTATGAATGATGCAGACAAAAAGATGTATGAAACAATGAAAAATCATTTTAAGAAATGGAGTCCGAGAGCAGATTAAGTTTTTGTTAGTCACTTACTGATGACCAGAGATAGTGCTATTTAGTAAGATCTCATAAGTTATAATTATGTTGTATTTAATTAAATGTTAGGTAAAGCCCCAATTATGGAATTAATTCCAAATCATGATTATAACTTATTGATTTATATGAGATAAAAGTATTTAATGTATTATTTTTTTAAGTGCCATTACATCAACAGTTCAAAGTATCTATCAGATGTCTATGCCATCTGAAAAATTAGGGTAAAAAATAAATGAATTATCATAAGGTCTCACCTATCTATATTTCGTTAGTATATTCTGTGCTAGCCTTTTTTGGAGTTGCACTAGCTAGTTTACCTATTGCGGTTAATGGACAACCTTTACCATCTTTAGCTGATATGTTGGAAAGAGTGACTGATTCAGTCGTGAATATCTCGACTCAAGGGCGTAGCGCGAGTGGTGATGCCGTTTCACGAGGGTATCAATATTATTTTGGAAATAAGAAAAAACAGCGTAGAGGTGGTGGAACAGGCTCTGGGATAATTATAGATGCAAAAAAAGGCTATGTTGTCACGAATGCTCATGTTATTGAAGGAACAGGAAAAATTATAGTTAGATTAAATGATGGTCGTCAATTTGAGGCACGTATTATCGGTAAAGACTTACAGGCCGATGTTGCTGTTATACAAATACCTGCGCAACGCTTAACCGCAATGCAATTTGCAGATAGTGATAAATTACGTGTAGGTGACTTTGTTGTCGCGATAGGAAATCCCTATGGTTTAGGTCAAACTGCGACATCAGGTATTGTGAGTGCCTTAGGTCGTACTGGTTTAGGGATAGAGGATTATGAAGATTTTATACAAACGGACGCTCCAATTAACCCTGGAAACTCAGGTGGGGCGTTAGTTAACCTACGAGGACAGTTGATAGGGATCAATACTGCTATTTTAGGTGGAAAGAGTGGTGGAAGTGTGGGCATAGGTTTTGCGATACCTTCTAATATGATCAAGAATATTAAAACACAATTAATTTCTTATGGACAAGTTGAAAGAGGACAATTAGGTGTAGAAATACAGGATTTACGTCCGTCTATAGTCAAAGCCTTTAACCTTAAAAATAGTCAAGGAGCTTTAATTTCAGCTGTTATTGTCGGCTCTCCTGCTGATATTGCTGGAATTGAAGCGGGAGATGTCATTACTCACGTTAATGGCATGATCATTCGAAATAGTGCAAATTTAAAAAATAGAATTGGTAATTTGCGAATAGGTGCTAAAGTTAATTTGCAATATATTCGCGATGGAAAAAAGCTTAATAGATCAGTTGTTATCGGAAGGATTGCAGCTAATAAGTACCTACAGAAAAATTATCGCAAGCAACAGTAAAAATATCGTAAAAAATAGAATAAATTTTAATCTAAGCCAAGCAATTATGAATAACATGAACTAGACTTAGGATGATTTATTTGAGATGTCGTTGATTTTCTTGATTGATGTTTTATATCTTTTTGAATTTTATAGTTTTTTGATATACTATGTGTTTTGAGTGTCACACTGAATAACTAAAGTGACCAAGCTTCCGCAAGCTAAAGAAGGGTAAGCTAATAACGCTTAAGCCCGGCGTTTTATTCTTCTTTTGCGGTCACAGGTTTGGTGTCCCCAATCCAGACCTGTTTTTTGACTTCCTGCGATAGCCCCCTATCGTAGGGAGTCTTTTTATTTGTGTGTTTTATTGCCAGATATGATTAACTTTCGGACTCTTCCGGATATATCCAACTATCAATTATATTATTTAACTCCTCTACTCCATCTCCTTTAAGAGCAGAGAACATTTGAATACTGACAGGGTTTGTTAAATATTTTAGCTCCTTTCGTATTTGTAATAGTGTCGATTTAGCCTTTCCACGTTTTAATTTATCAGACTTATTTAATAATATGTGTACGGGTAGATTGCGCTCTTGTGTCCAAGAAAGCATGGTCTTATCGTAGTCACTCATAGGATGCCTAATATCCATAATAAGAACAAGCCCGCGTAAGGTGAAGCGAGTGTTGAGATATGATTCGATAAATGTCTGCCATATTTTTTTAACTTTTTCAGGTACTTTTGCATAACCATATCCTGGTAAGTCTACTAAATAGCGTCCGTTAGGTAAGCTAAAAAAATTAATGAGCTGTGTACGTCCAGGTGTTTTACTAACTCTTGCTAATGACTTCTGCTGGCATAATCTATTGAGGGAGCTAGATTTTCCTGCATTGGAGCGACCTGCAAAAGCAACTTCAAATCCTAACTCTGGCGGGAGAGTGCTTTTTGTTGTAGCACTTTGAGCAAAGCGTGCTTGTTGGTAATGAGTACTCATCGTCTAATGTCCTTTTGATTTGAGATATATAGTGTGCACTATACTTAGGAAAGTTATTTTCTGCATGCTTCTTATTTTTTAGGGCTAATTAAAGTTTAAATTCTGAGGTAGATAAATTAAAAACAATGGAATTATAGCTCAATGGGCGACTCTATAAATTTATGACTCTCATTATCTCCCCAACATGTCTATTCGTTAATGGGTATTCAAGAATAGCTGTTTATTTTGTATATTTAGGTTCGTAGGTAGGTAGACATAATAAATCTAATAAAATTTTCGATGTTTATTTTTTAATATTCAAGGCATATTGAGTTACATAGCGGGTTTACGTAATAATAATGCAGAAAATCATAAAACAAACAAGAAAAATATTAGATTTATTGTGTTTATCTATTGGTATAGAGTTTATTGGTTTTTTAAATTAGGAGTACTCGTTGAAATTGATATCTAACAGAGTGGCATTTAGTTTAAAAAATTGGGATAGGCTAATTAATTATTTGCTTGTATATAGTTATAAAAAGCATAGTTTTTAATAGGCTTATATGATATAAATCGCCATATTTTGTTTGCTATATTAGTAACATCTGATATTTATAAATATAATTTGATACGCATCAAGGTTTTGTCTTGTTATATTGTATATCGTGACCTCAGGCAAGTTGGGTTAAAGTGGGTTATTTTTTTACAATAAACTGATCTTAAGCAAACTGAAGAAATGGGATTGTTTTAGAGTTTTAGACTTGGGTATTGATGTTATCAATAATTATAATCAAACAACATCAGCTATATCATCCCTCAAAGATTTTTGAATACAATATTTTTGATTTTAGGAGCATTTTGGAATGAAAAGAGCACTAATGATTACATTAGCAGGCTTTGCTATAATGACATCAGCAACTGTTTTTGCAGCGGGTGATGCAGCAAAGGGAAAAGCATTGACAGCGACATGTGTAGCTTGTCATGGAGCAGATGGTAATAGTGTGAACCCTGATTGGCCAAAATTGGCAGGGCAAAGCGAAGAATATATTATTAAGCAGTTGACAGATTTTCGTTCTGGTGCTCGTGTTGATGCAACAATGTCACCAATGGCTAAATCAATTGCTTCTGATGATGATATTCCACATATAGCTGCTTATTTTGCAAGTCAGAAAGTTAAGCCAGGTGCCGCTGATATTAAGCTTGTAAAAGAAGGTGAAGCTCTTTTTAAAGGTGGTAAAATGTCATCTGGTGTTACTGCATGTTCTGCGTGTCATGGTGTGACAGGGCAAGGTAATGCAAAAGCAAAGTTTCCTAAGATATCTGATCAGCATGCTAAGTATTTAGTAAAGCAATTACAGTCATTTAAAGCTGGATTACGTACTAATGACCCAGGAAAGATGATGCAGAATATTGCAACTAAAATGACAGATGCTGACATGAAGGCAGTGGCTGAATATATTTCAGGTTTGCATGACTAAATGTTTATTTTAGTTACATTTTAGCTTTGTTAGAAAAATAAAGCGTATTTATTAAGGGTGGCTATTGCTACCCTTTTTTATGTCTGTAGTTTGGTGAAGAACGGTGGAGGGGAGGGCAACTGAGTAATTACGAGCTGGATTAGTTACCGTGCTGTAACAATATTCATTATAGTTTTTGCATCCAAATTGAGAATTTTGGGGTATTATTGTATTCTTTGAGTAAGTATATTGTGATAGGAAAATTATAAAAATGAAATTTAAAAGTTCGACGAAAGGATTATTTTCTAGATTATCTGCCTCTTTACTAGCTGCCAGTTTATTGGTTTTAGTGGCATGTAATGAGACAACAGCAATAGCAGAACAGGCTGATAAAGAAGTAAAAACAGCGGTTCAAGAAACAGCGAAAAATGTTGAGACGAAAGTTGTGAAAGCAACTGATAGTGCGGAAGGTAAGATTGTTTTGGCAGATGCATCTACAGCTAAAACTAAAACAGTTGTTGAAAAAAAACCCGCTATGAAATTTATAGAAGGAACGCATTATTTTGAAATATTTCCAGAAATAAATACAGATGCCCCCGCAGGTAAAGTAGAAGTAATTGAGTTAATGTGGTTGGGTTGCCCTCACTGTTATAAATTAGAGGGGCGGATTGAAGAATATAGAAAAAATAAACCTGATTATGTTGATTTTAAACAAGTACCTGCAATGTTAAATCCAGTGTGGTCTAAGGATGCAGAAACTTTTTATATTGCTGATTTGCTAGATGTATCTGGAAAAAAGAAATTGATTAATAAAGTATTCCACGCAATTCACGAACAGGGGCGTCGTTTAAAGAATGAAGGCGCAGTAAAACGTTTCTTTGAACAGATGGGAGTAAGCGAGGATGAGTATAATAACGTAAAAAATTCAATGGCTTATAAGGCTAAATTGAATCGTGCTCGTCAAATCAGTATAGGATCACAAGCAACATCTGTTCCTACTCTTATTATCAATGGTAAATATCGTACGAGTGTATACACAGCTGGTGGAGAAGATAAGCTTTTTGAGCTAGTTAATATGTTGACTGAAAAGGAAAAGAAGTAAGTTTTGATAAGCGGGATTGAAGTTGAATATTATGCGTAATTTAACCTTTATTGATCGGATTATCTCTGAAATGGATGCTTCATTGCGTACTTCATTTGCTACAGCACCAACAACAGAGCGTCCGAATCCCTCAATGTCAATCGAAGAAAAAGAGCCTCTTACCGATGAGGAAAAGAGGCTTTCGGCTAAGTTGATGCGTATTAATCATGCGGGTGAAGTTTCTGCTCAAGGACTTTATCGAGGTCAGGCATTAACTGCTAAACGAGATGATATTCGTGAGCAAATGGAACGCTCAGCGATGGAAGAAAATGATCATCTAAACTGGTGTGAAAATCGCCTTAAGCAATTAGATAGCCATAAAAGTTATTTGTCTCCAATATGGTATTGGGGCTCATTCTCCATTGGAGCATTAGCAGGTAAATTTGGTGATAAATGGAGCTTAGGTTTTGTTAAAGAAACCGAAGATCAAGTAGTAAAACATCTTGAAGAACATATTGTTAAGCTACCTGTAAAAGATTTACCTAGCCTGCTTATTTTGCAGCAAATGAAAGAAGATGAAAAACACCATGCTGATATTGCGGTGAGTGCAGGAGCAGCTAAATTGCCTTGGCCTATTCGTCGTTTAATGATGCCATTAATGTCAAAAGTAATGACAAAGACGGCAGCTAAAATTTAAGAACGCATTGTTTGGATTTGATGGTGTTAGAGGCATTCCCTAGCTTAGCCTAGTAGCAAGCTATCATCTGTTAACTCTTTGCCCTTTTGAGTTTGCTTAAATAAGTCTAATAAGTCGGGT